>JAZOON010000137.1:0-8174 GCA_045655045.1 Eubacteriales bacterium
ATTTTCACAGTACGCGTTCAATATAAGAAACTGCGAAAACTACGGCTCGATCAAAGGCGAGAACTACACGGGCGGTATCGTTGGACTTGCAAGAGGTACGGTCAACACCACCTACGCTTACGATATCGTGGGCTGTAGAAACTACGGAAACGTAAGCGGCGAGTATTATGTAGGCGGTGTTCTCGGCGCAGCTACACCCAGTACGACGGAAAACACACCAAGCTATTCATACACCGTTTCGATACTAAACTGTCTTAACGCGGCAAACGTAACTCAAAGCACAACGAATAGCGATAGACATACCGGTGCAAAATGCGCTGTTGGCGGTATCGCGGGATATATGAATAGAGGCTATAACACCGTTGAAAATTGTGCGTCAATAGGTAATATCGCGGGCATGGGAAAATCGGGAAATGCCGCGTCAACATCGAACGGAATTTTCGGTTATTTATATATAAACTCGGATGAAAAGAAACTGTCTGTAATCAAAAATTGCTACGTCACGGGAGAGATAACCTCTTACGAAGAAGCAAACTACAACGTGTACGCTACAGGTATGATAGGTATGTCTTCGACAGCGTACAAACCATTCATATCCAATTGCTATAATGCATTGACGGTAAACAACGGAACGTTAAAGCTCTACCCTGTTGGAACAACTCCGCTTATCCTGACGCAGGATTACGGAGATTACACCTACGTTGAACCTGCGTCGGTCACCGCTGCCGAGGTCTCGGACGGAACGCTGCTTGCAAAGCTTGGCGAGCAGTTTGCGGCAGAGACAATAGGAACGGTATCGTACCCCGTACCCGTACAGACCGCATACGTTCTTGACATGGGAACTGAAAACTACTTCTCAAACGGCGACGCGGGATATTACAGCGACACGGGTGTTTGGCAGAACGATAACGGCTATTCTACCAAGAGCAATATCCCCGTAACAAAGGACACCGTTGTAACCGTAGGCGCGCTGTCAAGCGACCAGATCACTCACGGACATCTGTTCGACGCAGAAAAGGCTTCCGTAAAGAAACTAACCGCGGCGGATATGACGCTCGTTGCGGATCTCGGAAACAGCTACGCAATATATTCTCTCACTATCCCCGATGGAGTTTCCTATATCAGCGTAACAACCTTCTCGCGCAGAGCGTATATAACGCTTATGACGCTTGACGAGGCGTTCGACGCTGACGGCTATTACGATTATTTCGGAATTGAGCCTATGACGGGTAACAGTCAATCTCCCCTTTGGAGAAAATCCGCGCTGTTCGTTGGAGACTCGATATGCTACGGTCACACCGATACAGCCGTTAACGGCAAGCTTCTTGCTTACGGCGGACGTATAGCTTACAACTATGATATGGATTGGACAAACGCGGGAGTTAGCGGCGCAACGCTCAGCACGAAAACGCAAAAGCTTATCGTTAACCAATTACCCAAGGACAAAACCTTTGATTACGTGCTTATCGAGGGCGGAATAAACGACGCGCTCAACAGTGTTGCAACGGGCAAAATAACGAGCGGACTTTACGCGGGACTTGATACGTCCACCTACGCGGGTGCGCTTGAATATCTGTTCAGAACGGTGACGAACACCTATACAGAAGCAAAGGTTGGATTTTTGATAACCTACTCCGTCCCGAGAAACAAATCCCAAGAGGTATATCCGTCCTATCAGGAGATAACCAAGGAAATATGCGACAAGTGGGATATCGAATATTTTGATATGTTCACAAACACAGAAATAAACGGTCCCGGCGTTCTTGATACCTCGAATACAAAATCCCCCTATCTCCCCGACGGAATACATCCGAGTGCTTCGGGATACGTAAGACTTTGCCCCTATATAGCAAGCTTTATGGAAACGCTTGCAGTTCCCGTACCCAACGCGGATTACGTTGCAAACGACTCTGATACACCGCCCACAACCAAGCCACCCGTAACACAAAATCCGAGCGATAACGGAACGACGGATACCGCAGAGGAAACGACGGATGTGACTACCGAAGAAACGGCGGCAGAAGAAAATAAGAGGGGTTGCGGCTCACTTATCGGAGCGCCCATAATGCTCATGAGCGCGCTCTCCCTTGGCGTAGCGGCAACGGGCAAAAAGAGAAAAGACAAGAAATAATATTTGCCGCGAATACGGCGAAAATTTAAAAATTTTAAAAAATTTTAATAAAAGGAGAACGGTATGAAAAAAATAGTATCTTTAGTAATCGTTTTAACTATGATGCTGTGTATGTTCCCTATCTCAAGCATGACAGCATCAGCAGCGACCACAGAATTCAAGGGGTTGGTTGACCTCTCGGACGAAACAAAATACCCCGACGGCGGCTCTTATACCGATACGGAGACGGGTATAACGTATACGGTTATACGGTCAGCAAGTAAGCTTATAGAGCTCGTTAAAGCAGATTTGACAGGTAATTATATACTTGCTGCGAACATTGAGACCACTAGCACTTATAACTCTCCTATGTTTGGTAATACAAACAATACCTTTACAGGTGTGCTTGACGGCAACGGTTTCGCGATATACGGCTTCAAAACAACATTCCCGACAGGTTGGTCCTATCAAGGTGGTTGCGTTGGCGTACTGTTTAACAACATCGGCGGAAATGCAACAATAAAAAATCTTTCTGTCGGAAGAGCAGGCGAAAATATACCAGTAACTGTGAATGCTGTAGAAGCAGGCTTGGTTGGAGTAATCGCAGGCAAGGTAGCTTCATCGACTACAGCAGAAAATACTGTAACAATATCAAATGTTAACGTATATGCAAACATAAGTTATAATGTTGCTAAATCTGCTGAGCTTTGCGTTGGCGGAATAATAGGAAAAACAGACCGCCCTTCAACTTCTAATACTGCTTACACCCTCAATATAAACAACACTACCTTCCACGGAAGTATTTCCTTTACAGAAGCTGCTGCTGTAAGTGGCTACAACACTTTCGTGGGCGGTATGATAGGATATATCTATGGCGGAGGGGCTATAAACATTCAACGCTCCTCTAATTACGCTAATATTAATGCTACGAATAGAACGAGCGGTTCCAAAAACACGTGTGTCGGAGGCTTTATCGGTAACTCGATGAGACAGATATCCTTTACAGATTGCGTGAATTTCGGCAACGTAACATCTGACAAATACAGTGCAGGATTTCTTGGAATTGTGGATTTTGCAAACTATTCAGCTCTGCGTTCAACACAGTATACTTTTGAACGCTGCACAAATCACGGCAATATTAGTTCAGATGCCGGAGACGAAAGCATCAAAGCATACGCAGGCGGTATAATGGGATACGCAAACTTCGGAACCGTTAATTTCAACAACTGCGGCAACACGGGTGATATTTCCTCAAGTTGCAGCGCAAGTGCCGGTGCTTCCGGAATTCTCGGCAGACATTATTTTAATAATACAGATTCAACTTTTACTAACTGCTACACAACAGGAACAATCATATCTCCTTACGGCAAAATTTATGCTATCTGCTCCGGATCAGGCAGTTCTATCAACATAAACAATTGCGTATGGAATAACGCAGAATATAAATGCGCAACTGTTGATCTTACCTCAACATCTGGCAACAACAGTGCAAAGAACATTCTCGCCAAGGAAACCGCAAACGAGTTCGAAGCTCTCGCACAGAAGTCCGAGGACGGCACGATGCTCAGAGTTCTTCTTCTGACAAAGACTGCTCCCGCCGCTAACGAGCCTGTCGTTATAAAGATTTATCAGGGCAATACGGGTAAGCAGTTCACCGTTCCCGCAAGTGCGCTGTTCGCTCTTGAAGAGGTCAACGCCGCAGACGAGATATACTACGGAGTTGGCGGAACGTCAATCTTCGGTGCGGTAATCAAGGGACTTCCCTCTGACGTTACCAACGCAACGGTTGAGTATGCAGGTCTGACCTTCAACTTCGACCTTTCCAAATAAGGAGGATAAAAAAATGAAAAAAACTTATACGAATCCTCAGATAAACTACGTATTTATGGATAACGACGTTATAACCGCGAGCAAGCTTTACGAGGAAGATTGGGAAAACGGTATAACAATAACCCGCAACGGCGGCGTTCCGATGATGTAATTATTTGGAACGAACACATAAAACAAACTAAACTTTAGCTATTAAAGGAAGACCACGTGTCTTCCTTTAACAGCCATAAGGAGATACCATGAAAAAGAAAAAATTATCAGTACGTCTGATATGTATGCTTTTGCTGTCCGCTATGCTACTGTCTGCTTGCGCAAAAACAACCGACACGACAGAAACGGAAGCGCAAACGGAACAGGAAATAAGTCTTGACGATTATCTGCTTATTTCCGACGAGTACACGCTCATTCGTCCCGACGACGGAAATCAAAACATACTTGATATCTTCAAGATCATCCACGGCGAGCTTACCGCCCTTCTGGGCAGCACCTATCCGTACGGAACGGATTTCGCTGACCGCGGCGAGGAGATACCGCAGGATAAAAAGGAGATACTTCTCGGTCTTACAAACCGCTCTGACTCATCCGCCGTTCACTCAAAGCTCGGTGACAATGAGTACAAAATTTGTATCACCGAAAATCATATCGTTATCGTAGGTAAGGACGACCTGTCTCTATACTACGCGGTAAACGATTTTCTCGATAACGCCGTGGTAGCGATCGACGGAAAGCTCTACGTTCCCAAGGAGCTTAATCTGACCGATACGTATACACTGCGCGATAACTCCGCTCTTATCCCCAAGATAAAGCCCGACTCCGAGGTACAGCTTCTGAAAAGCTCCAAGGACGGCGACACCTATACCCCCGATTGGGTCAACGACCTCATAATCGTTGAGGCAAACATCAAAAACGTCTCGGGTACGCTCGAAAACGCGAAAACGCAGATAGTAGACCACCTCGCCACGATGGGAGTCAACGGTCTTTGGCTGACTCCTATAGGTGACAGCACAAACGTCCATTTCTACGGGAACAAGGGTCCTCATACCATTGATTCCGATATAACGGGAACTACGGACTACGAAGAAGGCTGGAGAAGGTTCAAGGAGTTCGTGGACTACGCTCACTCAAAGAATATCCGAGTATTCGTAGACTTAGTAACGTGGGGAACTGCCAACTACAGTCCCATATACGAAGCGTATCTGAACAAGACGACGTTTGAATACGACGACGGTACGACGGTTAAAAATATCGACGTCTCCGATTGGTTTACGGGCGAGCCCGGCGAATGGGGCGATGCCTGCTACAACTGGGAAAGTGAAACGCTCCGCGAGTGGTTCACCACCGTCGTTGTTGATATGGTCCTTGACACGGGCGTTGACGGAATAAGATGCGACTGCGAACCCGGTTACTCGGGCTACGAGGTGTACGGTGAGATACGCTCACGTCTGCTCAACGAGGGAAGAAAGATAATCATTTTCTCCGAGCACGCCAACAAGCGCGACGGTACGTACGACTTTGAGCAGTTCGGCGTAAGTAATTGGCAAACCGTTTCCTTCAGCGATCATCAGGACAAAAAGCACAATTGGTTCCTTAACGACAATATCGTGGCTTCGATAAAGGGCTCAGGCTCTAAGCTGGTTGGCGGAAACGTATCCGAAATAAAGGACAAAAGCTCGTACTACAGATATTTCACGTATTGTGTATCCTGTCACGATTTCAAGGGTACTGCCGTAAACAAAAATACGCTAGTCTTGGCATATCAGGCACTCTTTGCTCCGTTTATACCGATTTGGTATATCGGTGAAGAGTTCGGCTGGCAGGGCAACGGCTCGCTTCTGTATCAGAAAATGGACTGGTCACAAAAGGAAAGCTTTGCAAATGCGCTCTTTATGGAAGAAATAAAGCAGCTTATTGCCATTCGACGCACTTACTCAGACGTGTTCTCTCAATTTGCCGAGAACAACCGCGAAGCGAATATCGTTGCTGTGCAGACGAAGGATCTCGGTCTTGTCACCGCTTACGCAAGATATACCGCCGAGCGCGCCGTGCTTATCGTGCCTAACAACCAAAAAGGAATGAAAGGCGGAACGGTAACAATTCCCTTCACCTCGCTGAAATACGAAAAGACAGCTTCCTACAAGGTAACAGATCTTTTGACGGGTGAAGTCATCGCCTCGGGAACGGGCGCGGAAATAGAAAAACTACAGGTATCGATAGCATACCAGAAATTGGGTGTCTACGCGCTTGAGCGGCAGTAGATAGTGTAAATATTTATTGAGGGAAACTTTCTTTCGAGAAGGTTTCCCTCAAACTCCCTTCAAAGAACTTGTAAATGAAGGTGTTATCCTAAGCGAATAAAAAAGACAGAGAATTTTTATATTCTCTGTCCTTTTTGATAATATAAAATTTATTAGTCAGCGCCATATCGATCGCCGCAGGCGAATATCAACGCCTTTCGTCCTCAGGGGCACAAGATTAAAGCAAGGGAATATTGTTCTCCTCGCATATTCTTACAGTTTCGCTATCCCAGATGCTGGACTGCACCTCGCCTATGTGCGCGCAACCCATCATAAGCATGCAAAGTCTTGACTGACCTATACCGCCGCCGATAGTAAGCGGGAGCTCGTCAGCAAGCAGCATCTTATGAAAAGGAAGCTCTCTGCGGTCGTCACAGCCTGCAAGCGTAAGCTGTCTGTCAAGCGCTTCTGCGTCAACGCGTATACCCATAGAAGATATTTCAACTCCCCTGCCGAGAACGTCATTCCAGAAGAATATATCTCCGTTGAGCGTCCAATCGTCGTAGTCGGGCGCGCGTCCGTCGTGCGGCTTGCCCGATCTCAGCTTTCCGCCTATCTGCATAATGAACGCCGTCTTGTGCTCCTTTACGTACGCGCTCTCGCGTTCAGAGCCCGTTTTAAGATCGGGGTACATATCCTCAAGCTCCTGCGTGGTAACGAAGGATACCTCGCGGCAAAGCTCGGTATTGAGCTGCGGAAAACGAACGTGGAGACGGTCGTTTGTATTGCAAATTGCGCCAACGATAGCGTTTACTATAAGCTTCAGATACTCCGCGTTTCTCGTCTCGCGCGTAATTATCTTCTCCCAATCCCACTGGTCAACGTAAATGGAGTGAAGATTGTCAAGCGACTCGTCGCGGCGAATTGCGTTCATATCGGTATAAAGACCGTTGCCCGTAGAGAAATTGTATCTCTTAAGAGCAAGTCGCTTCCATTTTGCAAGAGAGTGCACCACCTGCGCGTCAACGCCTATTGCGGGGACGTCGAAGGATACGGGACGCTCGTAGCCGTTGAGGTTATCGTTAAGTCCAGACTGCTCGGTAACGAACAGAGGCGCGGAAACTCTTTTGAGATTGAGCGCCGAGGAAAACTCCTCCTGAAACGTCTGCTTTATGTAAGCGATAGCCTTTTGAGTATTGTATTCGTCAAGCGGGGGGCGATAGCCCTTTGGAACGTAAACCTTATTCACTGAAAAATTCTCCTTTCGGATCTCGTCTAATCTATTATATAACAAAATAATTTTAAAATCAAGAGGGGCGCGTAAATTATCAAAAGTATTTTACCGCCTTCACAGCCAAGCCGTCGGGATATTCCCTTACCTCTCCGAGCGCAAAGAACTCGCCCTCGGGAGAATACAGCCTGACTCGCTCGCCGATTGGCAGAGCAGTTCTTATCTTCTTCTGATATATCTCACAGCCGTTCGTACAAAGTCGGTAATAAAATTCGGGAAGCGTTACAACGGGACAAGCCTCAAAAAGGCGCTCCGTCGGCAAAAGCTTCTCAAGCCTTTGGCTCTCGGTCATTTCTCCAAGCTCCTCAAGCGTGAGCGCGTCCTCAATTCTGAACTCTCCCGCCGCCATTCTCGTAAGCGTCGCCATAGCTCCGCCGCATCCGAGCGCGTTTCCTATATCCGCGCAAAGCGTTCGGATATAAGTTCCCGACGAGCAACGGACGTATAAGGAATAATCCGTCTTATTCTCCGTAGGCTCTGCCGTGAGCGAGAAAATCGTTATTTTTCTCGGCTGTCGCTCCACCGTCTTACCCTCTCTTGCGAGGTCGCAAAGCTTCTTTCCGCCGACCTTCAAGGCGCTATACATAGGCGGTATCTGCTCTATCTCGCCCCGAAAGCCGTCAAGAGCGGCTTGAAGCTGAACCTCGCACGGAATATTATCACTCTGCGTAAGCACGTTTCCCGTCACGTCCTCGGTATCGGTGGTGAT
>JAZOON010000138.1:0-5494 GCA_045655045.1 Eubacteriales bacterium
ATGAACGTTTACCACAACTGGGAAAACTGCGATTGACCTTTATGGGCAGATATAAACGGCTTTTATCAAATACCGTGATTTTAGGGGCAGGCACTTTTGCTTCAAAGGTGCTTGTTTTCCTTCTTATGCCGTTTTATACGAGCGTACTGTCTACGTCCGACTTCGGCGTGGCTGACGTTATAACGCAAACGGCAAATCTCATAATCCCCTTGGCGGCGGTTGGTATATGCGACGGACTCTTTCGCTTCGTGCTTGATACAAAGGATGAGGAGGCGTGCGACGAAAGAAAGAGCGTATTTACTGCCGCGGTGACGGTTGCGCTCATAGGCGGAGCAATCACGTTGGCGGCGGTCCAGCTTCTCCGCTTTATAGACGTTTTCGACGGATATATATTCCTCGTCGCGGCGTACGTCATATGCGCAAATCTCCATTCCATAGCGGCGAATTTTATAAGAGCTATGGGAAAAACGGCTCTGTTCGCGGCACAGGGGATCGCCAATACCGCATTTACGGTAATTCTGAATATACTGTTCCTTGTCGTATTTGATATGGGGGCAGAGGGATACGTGCTTTCGGTGGTGGTAGCTGATCTTTGTATGACCGTCGGAATATTCTTTATTGCAAAGCTGTACAGATATTTTTCATTTTTCGCGATAAACAAAAAAACGACGTCGGCTATGCTCAGATACAGCATACCGTATATTCCTACCACGATCATGTGGCTTATAACGACCGCCAGCGACAGATATATAGTTACGGCGTATAGAGGAATTGCCGAAAACGGACTTTACGCCGCTGCGTATAAGCTGCCCACCTTGCTTATTCTCGTTTGCGGAGTGTTTATCGAGGCTTGGCAATTTTCCGTTGTCAAGGATGCCGACGATAAGACGCGCTCGGATTTTTTCTCGGGTGTTTACCGCAACTATATGGGAATAATATTTATGGGCGCGTCCGTCATTATCGCGGGCTCAAGGCTTCTTACAGGGATCTTGCTTGCCGATTCGTATTATTCATCGTGGAGATACGTTCCGGTGCTATGTCTTGCTATGGTGTTTTCCGCTCTCGTTTCATTTTTGGGAAGCGTGTATTTTCTCAAAAAAAAGAGCGTTATATCTATGGTCACGTCTATGGCGGGGGCGTTAATAAACGTTGTACTCAATTTCTTGCTCATACCCGAAAGAGGAGCTATGGGCGCGGCGGTGGCTACAGCGATAAGCTATATGGCGGTCTACGCGATAAGAGCTTACGATACGAGATTTTACGTTAAGTTTAATATGCACATCGTTAGAATGGCGGTGAATACCGCAGTCCTCATTTTACAGACGGTTATAATGATAAGTGGGATAAGGTATTGGAGATATATACAGCTTGCGCTGGTCGGCTTTATGCTTGTATTCAACGGAAGGGATATTTTCCTTGCTGTCGTTACCTTTGGCAAAAAAATGTTAAAAAAAGAAGAAAAAAATTAAAAAAGGGTATTGCAAAACGAAAAGTTTTGTGGTATAATATGTGTTGATGTGCGTACAGCACTAAAAAAGGGTGGTCCGCTGCGAGGCTCTGCATGAACATCCGGATATTTTAAGGAGGACTGAAAAATGGATCTTATTCAGGCTTTTACAAACGAGCAGTTGAAGACCGAAGTACCGGTTATCAACGTTGGTGACACCATCCGTGTTCACAACAAAATCAAGGAAGGATCTCGTGAGAGAATCCAGATGTTCGAGGGAACTGTTATCGCTAAGCATGGCGGCGGCATTTCCGAGACCTTCACCGTAAGACGTGTTTCCTACGGTTGCGGAGTTGAGAAGACCTTCCCGATTCACTCTCCTAACGTGGAGAAGGTTGACATAATTCGTCAGGGTAAAGTTAGAAGAGCAAAGCTCTACTATCTCCGTGACAGAGTTGGTAAAGCATCCAAGGTTAAGGAAAAGATCTAACCTAAAAAATAAAAGGTGTCGTTTTGCGACACCTTTTATTTTTTACTTTCTACTGATTATTTTTCTCTTGCGATCAATTCGCCGTCAACCGTAACGGTGGGCTCACCCTTTTTTGGAAAATCGAGAACGGCGGGGCATTCTCCGATGCGGAACATTTGGTTCGTTCCCTTAAGTTTAAAGGGCTTTACGCTTATGTCGTATTCGTCTTTGTCGATAGTAACGATTGCTTTGCCCGTGAGGTTGGAGCATACGAGAGTTACGCTGTGCGTAAGGTCAGGCGTTTCTTCATCCACGCCGCTGATCGTCCATTTGTAATTTTTTGCCATGTCAAGCTCCTTAATAGTTGTATGGGAAAACGATATGTCCGAACACATCGAACACAAAGTCTCGTGATTTTATTGCCTCTGCAACGTCGTAAGAGTCGCGAAGCTTGTATTTCGTTCGTGTGATACACGTCCCGTGTCTGCCAGATTCGTGAAAATCACTTCCTCCGCTTACGAGCATACCATTCTCATTTGCAAGTCTGCAAGCATAGGGAATACGTGAATTATGTCCGGGGTGACAGTTGAAGGTCTCAACTCCGTCAACACTTCCTATCGGCGTAGGCTCCATATCGTTTCTGAATGGGTGCGCTTGGAGAATGACGTTTTTATCATTCTTGAATTCACGGTAAAAGGTGTGAATATCGGTATCCACGTAATAAATAAGCTTCTCGATATCGTCGGGGGATACTCCGTATACGAGATAATCGTTGTTTGTGTCAACAAAGCGGATCTCAACACCGAGAGCAACGGTCATATCCGTATTTTTTGCCGCTTCCATAGCCTTGTAGTAATCGGACAGATAATATTCTGCTACCTCCGAGGCGGTAGGGAAAAGTGCCTTGTGCTTGACGGATAAATGATTTGTAAGTACCAGAGTGTCACAGTCAAGCCCTGAATATATCTCCACTACCTCCGAGGCAGGGAACTTTCCGCATTTGCTGACGGGATTTGAATGAGCGTGAAGCTCGCATCTGTATTTGTATTCTTGGGTAATATCATTAATATTCATATATCTATTCTTGCAACTCCCGTCTTTTTTGCCGCGTCTATGACCGCGCGAGCTACCACCTCAGCCACGCGCTTATCGAGCGCAGGGGCAATAATATTATCTTCTTTCAATTCCTCATCGGGAATCAAGGACGCAAGGGCATACGAGGTCGCAACCTTCATTTCCTCGTTTATGCACGACGCGCGGCAATCAAGTGCGCCGCGGAATATACCCGGAAAAGCAAGTACGTTATTTATCTGGTTTGGGAAATCCGAGCGACCCGTACCAACTATTCTCGCGCCTGCGGCAAGAGCCTTGTCGGGCATTATTTCAGGCGTGGGATTTGCCATAGGGAAGACTATCGCGTCCTCTGCCATAGAGCGTACCATATCCTCGCTTACGATATTGGGGGCAGATACTCCGATAAAGACGTCCGCGCCCTTCATCGCGTCAGCAAGCGAACCGTGTAAAAGAGATTCGTTTGTAAGTTGCGCGATTTCCCTGTGAGCTTCGTTCAGACCGTCCATATCGCGGCTGATAACGCCAAATCGGTCAACCATAGTAAGATGCTTTACTCCGACGTTCAAAAGGTGCTTTCCGATAGCGCAGCCCGCGCTACCCGCGCCGTTGATTACCACGCGAATGTTGCCAATGTCCTTTTTGACTATCTTCAAGGCATTTATAAGTGCCGCCGCAACGACTATCGCCGTACCGTGCTGATCGTCGTGAAAGACGGGAATATCGCATATTTCCTTGAGCCGCCTTTCAATTTCAAAGCAACGCGGAGCGGAGATATCCTCAAGATTTATTCCGCCGAAGCTACCCGAAATGAGATATATTGTTCGAACTATCTCGTCCACGTCCTTTGAACGGATGCAGAGCGGAAACGCGTCAACGTCGGCAAACTCCTTAAAGAGCGCGCATTTGCCCTCCATAACGGGCATACCCGCCTCGGGTCCTATGTCGCCAAGACCAAGCACCGCCGTACCGTCCGTAATGACTGCAACGAGATTTGAGCGTCTTGTCAGCTCGTATGATTTATCTATATCGGCGTTTATAGCCATACAAGGCTCGGCAACTCCGGGAGTGTAGGCGAGAGAAAGGTCCTGTCGGTCATTTATCTTAACTCGGCTCACGACTTCTATTTTTCCTTGCCACTCGTAATGCTTTTTCAGTGATTGTTGTCTGATATCCATAAAATCCTCTTTAAATCATTTGTTCGGGGCGAAAAACGCTGTCAAACTCGTCGTTAGTTAAAAAACCAAGCTGAACGCACGCTTGCTTCAAGGAAATATTTTTCTCATAAGCGAGCTTTGCTGTCTTTGCCGCGTTTTCATAGCCTATGTGTGGATTGAGACAAGTCACAAGCATAAGTGAATTATCAAGATTTTGTCTCATTTTTTCGCGGTTTGCAACTATTCCTACGGCGCAGTTGTCGTTGAACGAGGTTATACTGTCCGAGAGTAAGCGAACGGATTGGAGAAAATTCGCAATACATACGGGCATAAATACGTTAAGCTCAAAGTTACCCTGAGAAGCAGCCATGCCGACGGCTACGTCGTTAGCCATTACCTGAACTGCAACCATAGTGACCGCTTCGCACTGCGTGGGATTTACCTTGCCGGGCATTATCGACGAGCCGGGCTCGTTCTCGGGAATACGAATCTCACCAAGTCCAAGTCTCGGTCCCGATGCCAACCAGCGAACGTCGTTTGCGATCTTCATCATATCCGCCGCAAGCGCCTTAAGCGCGCCGTGGGCAAACACAAGCTCGTCCTTTGAGGTAAGCGCGTGGAATTTGTTCTCAGCCGTAACGAATTTTTCTCCAGTTATCCTTGATATTTCGACGGCAACGAGCGTATCAAAGCCCGTGGGGGCATTAACTCCCGTGCCGACCGCCGTGCCACCGAGGGCAAGCTCTGAAAGAGGGGAGAGAGACGTGCGCAAAAGCTCTCGGTCGCGTTCAAGAGAGCTTCTCCAACCTGATATTTCCTGCGAGAAGGCTATGGGAGTTGCATCCTGAAGATGCGTTCTACCACTCTTCAGAACGCCCTCGTTTTCCTTTTCAAGACGCTTAAAGGTTGAGATAAGCTTATCAAGCGCGGGGAGAAGAAGTTGCTTTATCGAGAGCACAGCCGCTACGTGCATAGCTGTTGGAAAGGTGTCGTTTGAGGACTGCGACATATTAACGTCGTCGTTAGGATGAAGCAGTCGCGCGCCAAGCTCGCCATTTGCCTTATTGGCTATTACCTCGTTTGCGTTCATATTTGACTGTGTTCCCGAGCCCGTCTGATATATCACCAAGGGGAAATGCGCGTCAAGCTCACCCGAAATAACGCAGTCGCAGGCGTTGCATATTGCTCTGCATTTTTCTTCAGTCATTTTATTTGGAAGAAGCGCGGAGTTAGCTAAAGCCGCGGCTTTTTTCAGAACACCGAAGGCGTGTATTATCTCAGGCGGCATAATCTCTCTGCCACCGCCTATTTTAAAGTTTTCAAGACTTCTCTGAAGTCGGAGGCCAAGCG
>JAZOON010000139.1:0-2225 GCA_045655045.1 Eubacteriales bacterium
CTCCGTCACCTGACGGTGCCACCTCTCCCAAAGTGAGAGGCTAAAATTGTTTTTCGACGAACTGAACCGACACCCTTTTCACGGTGTCGGGTAATTGTTCCATTATTATATTTTCTCCATTATCAGTTTTATAACGGAATAAAATCTTTCGAACGACGCCACGTTAAGCTTCTCGTCGGGCGAGTGCAAGTCAAGAACGACCGCGCCACACGAAATTATGTCCATATCGGGAACCGCCTGACTTATAAATCCACATTCAAGTCCCGCGTGTATCACAGTGACCTCTGGTTTTCTACCGCAAAGTGCCTCGTAAGCCTCTATATACGCCTCGCGCACTTTCGATTCGGGCGCGTAGCTCCATCCCGGGTATCTGTTATAGTGGCGTATACTTGCCCCGAGCTGTTTCGCATAGCAATCAAGCTCCGCGGCGGATGCGTCAATTCTTGACTCAAACGAGGAGCGTGAAGAAAATACCAGCTCCGCACCGTCCGCGCAACAGCAAACGACACCGAGATTTCTCGACCATTCCACAAGCCCCGCAACGTCGTTGTTCATCGCGAATATTCCGTTTGCAACGGTATTTAAAACGAATATTATTTTTTCTGCGGTAGCGCGGTCGATCACGTCTACCTCTTTATTTTCCGCAAGTCGCGACATCTCAAGCGACATATTTTTATCATCTGCGCAAATGCCGTCCGCTAACACCCGCTTTAACTGCCCGATCCTGCTCTCCAACGAAGCAATATCGTCGGTAGCTATTACCGCCTCGCATTCTCTTGGTATAGCGTTATCCTTCGAGCCTCCGCATATGCTCACAAGCTCCATGTTGCCGTCAAAAATAAAATCAAGCGCACGTCCCATAAGCTTATTCGCGTTTGCTCTTCCCTTGTCGATGTCCTCGCCCGAATGTCCGCCGTAAAGTCCCTTTATCCTGAGACTTACCACGTGCTTTGCGACTATATGTTTTTTACTGACGTCAAGCTTTATTGACGAACGCAAGCCACCCGCGCAACCCGCGATGATCACGCTATCGTCCGCTCCGTCCATATTTATCATTCTGCGCGCGTAAATCTTTCCGTAGTCGAACGCCTTTACTCCGTCAAGCCCTACTTCCTCGGAAGCGGTAAAAAGGCACTGCAACGGTCCGTGTCCCTCCACGCCGCCGTCGAGAATGCAAAGCATTACCGCAACGGCTACGCCGTCATCCGCGCCAAGCGTAGTATCTTTCGCCTTTATCCAACCGTTTTCCTCGTAAAGCTCAATTCCCTGAGTGTCAAAATCGTGCTCCACTCCATCGTTCTTCTCGCACACCATATCGGTGTGTCCCTGCAAAAGCCATGCGGGACATTCCTCGTATCCACTTGTTGCGGGGGCGTTTATAAGGACGTTGTTCGCAGGATCGCGGTAATATTCAAGACCTCTGACCTTTGCAAATTCGCAAAGATACTCGGCTATTTTTTCTTCCTTATAAGACGCTCTCGGTATAGCGGATATCTCCTCAAAGAATTTCAAAAGCTTGGAATACGCAAATTTTTCAATTATCATAATACACTCCAAAAAGGCGATACTGTCTCAAATTTGCAATTTGAGACAGCTCTGTTTTTCAGGCTCTTCGCCGCCTTCTACCCGAAAGGTCAACTCTGTTGCCAACTATACAATTATTATTAAGATTTTTAAGTATTTCTCCCGTTCCCTTCGCAACGCAAAGGATCGGATCACGCGCGACTCTCGTTTTTATTCCCGTAACGTCCGCAATAAGCTTATCAAGTCCGCGGAGCTGACTGCCGCCGCCCGTCATAACTATACCGTTATTGAGTATATCACCGACAAGCTCAGGCGGTGTCTTTTCGACAACCGAGCAGATCGTGTCAAGGATCGCGGAGATAGGCTCCATCATAGCCTCAAGCATCTCCTTTGACGATAATACGACCTCCTTGGGCAAGCCTTGAATAAGGCATCTGCCGCGCACCTTCATAGTAAGCGCGTCACCGTGCTCGTAAACGTTTCCTATCTTACTCTTTATCTGCTCTGCCGTTCTGTCGCCGATATCTATGTTGTACTTTCTTCTGACGTACATTCTTATAGCCTCGTCGAACTTATCTCCCGCGACCTTTTTGGACTCCGATACGACCACACCGCCAAGGGATATCACGGCAACGTCGGTAGTACCGCCGCCAATGTCAACTATCATAAAGTCGGATCGTAGCCATGTCGGTCTGTGAGCC
>JAZOON010000140.1:0-3262 GCA_045655045.1 Eubacteriales bacterium
TTTCGGACGGCTCCGTTGACGCGCTTCTTAAAAAAATGGAGGAAGCGGGAACGGATATATCAATAAATATGCCCGTTATAACGGACCCAAGACAGTTCGATAGCGTAAACCGATACGCGGCGCAGATAAACGACGCATTCGGTAACAAGAACAGACGGATAATTTCCTTTGCGGGTATACATCCCGAATGTGAAGGCATTCAGGAAAAAATGGCGTTCATTAAAAAAAGCGGATTTCTCGGAGTAAAGCTCCACCCCGATTATCAGGGCGCGCTTATAACTCACGAGGGCTACGTTAAAATAATTGAGTGCGCAAAGGAATACGACCTCGTCGTTCTGACGCACTCGGGCGTTGACGCGGCGTACAGAAACGTATTGCCCGTAAAATGCACACCGCCTCTCGCAAAGGAGCTTATTAAAAAAGTTCCTTATTCAAAGCTCGTGCTTGCACACTTTGGAGCGCACGAAATGTACGACGGCGTTTACGAGCTTCTCTGCGGAGAGGACGTATACTTTGATACGGCTTATATGCTGCGTTTCATCGATGAGCCGACCTTCAAAAAAATACTCCGACGGCACGGTGAGGACAAGATACTTTTCGGCTCGGATTCGCCGTGGAGCGATATACAAAAGGACGTAGAAATATTAAGATCCTTCTCCTTGGGAGAAGAAACACAGAGTAAGATATTTTGCGACAACGCAAAGAAATTGCTCGGAATTTAGGTGAAAATAATGGGATATAATCAGAAAATGTTCGGGCTTGGAAGCAAACGCTCGATAATCAGAGAAATTTTTGAATACAGCAAGACACGCGGAGCAGAGATAGGCGCTGAAAACGTATTTGATTTCAGCCTTGGTAACCCCAGCGTTCCCGCTCCCGCCGAGGTAAACGAAACGATAACAAAGCTTCTTAGCGAGCGTGACTCCGTTCTTCTGCACGGCTATACGTCCGCGCAGGGCGATGCGGGAGTCAGACAGACTATCGCCGACAGAATCAACGAAAAATTCGGCGTTGGCATTTCTCCGAACCTCATTTATATGACGTGCGGAGCTGCTGCGTCGCTTTCCATATGCTTAAAGGCGGTAATTGAGGAAGGAAATAACGACGAGTGCATAGTCTTCGCTCCCTTCTTTACGGAATACAGAGTGTTTATTGAAAACGCGGGCGGCAAAATAGTTGTCAGCCAGCCTATGGAAAAGACCTTCCAGATAGACGCGGCTGATTTTGAAAGTAAGATAACTCCAAATACCAAGGCGGTTATCGTAAACTCCCCCAACAACCCAAGCGGTGTCGTTTACTCGGAGAAAACTATAAAGTCGCTTTGCGAGATACTCAAAAGGAAATCCGAAGAGTACGGAAGAGTTATTTACCTTATCGCGGACGAGCCTTACAGAGAGCTTGTTTATTCGGGTGTTGACGTTCCGTATCTTATGAATTACTACGACAACACCTTGGTTTGCTATTCCTACTCCAAATCCCTTTCTCTCCCCGGTGAGAGGATCGGTTACATAGCCGTTTGCCCCCGTATGGAGGACTGCGTTAACGTATACCTCTGCGTATGCGGTGCGGGAAGATCCTTGGGCTACGTTTGCGCGCCCAGCCTTTTCCAACAGGTTATAAAGGAGTGTATAGACGCTAAGGTAAACGTTGAGGCGTATAAGGAAAACCGCGACCTTCTTTATGACAATCTCACCGAATACGGCTACGAGTGCGTAAAGCCCGACGGCGCGTTCTATCTCTTCGTAAAGGCTATGGAGGACGATGCATACAAGTTCTACGAGCGTGCAAAGTCTCATGAAATACTCGTAGTTCCCTGCGACGACTTCGGAGTCAGCGGATACGTAAGAATAGCTTACTGCACGGATAAAAACAGAATACTCAGCGCGCTTCCCGCATTCAAGGCGTTGGCTGAGGAATACAAGTAAAATATAAATACAAGCGCAACACTCGCGAACTCCTTGACAAAAGTGGTGCGGTATGGTAAAATATATTGTTGACTATGTAATTTTTGAAAGGAAATGAAAAAATGAAAATTCTCGTACTGAACGCAGGCAGCTCTTCTCTTAAGTATCAGCTTTTCAATATGGATACCTCGGACGTTTTGGCAAAGGGTGCTTGCGAAAGAATAGGCGCGGGCGGAACGATAACCCATAAGCGTCCCGACGCTGAGCCTTTTTTCGAGGAGCTTGACCTTAAAAATCACGAGGTCGCCCTCAAAAGAGTCCTTGAGCTTCTTTGCTCCGACGAGCACGGAGTTATCGGCTCTGTATCCGAAATAAACGCGGTAGGACACCGCGTCGTCCACGGCGGAGAGCAGATAAGAGAGTCTACGGTTATAACGGAAAGCGTTATAAAGTATCTTGAAACTATAGTTCCCATAAATCCCCTTCACGGACCTCCCGCAATAGCGGGAATGAAGGCTTGTCTTGAGCTCATGCCCGACGTAACTCAGGTAGTCGTCGTTGACACGTCCTTCTTCTCCGACATTGAGGATTTCAGATATATTTACCCCATTCCTTACGAATTTTACGAGAACGATAAGATCCGTCGCTACGGCTTCCACGGAACGTCTCACAAGTACGTAAGCGCGCAGATGGCAAAGTGCCTTGGCAAGCCTATCGAGGAGCTTAAGATAATCACCTGCCACCTCGGTAACGGCTCGTCCATCACCGCGGTAAAGGACGGTAAGGCAATAGATACGTCGATGGGCTTTACTCCTCAGGAGGGTATCGCTATGGGAACTCGCTCGGGAAGCATCGACCCCACGGTAGTAACGTATCTTATGAAGACCAAGGGCTACACCCCCGAGGAGCTTGAAGACATACTTAACAAGAAGAGCGGTCTTTTGGGCGTTTCGGGACTTTCCAACGATTGCAGAAACGTATCCGAGGCTGCCGCAAACGGAAACGCGAGAGCGGAGCTTGCTATCAAGATACTCGTAAACGGTATAAAGAAGCACATCGGCGCGTACGTTGCGGAAATGAACGGACTTGACGCGGTAGTATTTACCGCGGGAATTGGTGAGAACCAGTGGAATATCCGCGAAAAGGTCTGCGCAGATATGGAATATCTCGGAATAAAGATAGACAACGACAAGAACAGAAACTTCCAAAGAGGTGTTCCCTTCGATATATCCGCTGACGGCGCAAGGGTAGCAACGTGGATCATACCTACCGACGAGGAATACGCTATCGCAATAGATACACAAAGACTTGCAACGAAATAATTTTTTTTGGCTGTCTCAAATTTTCATTTGAGACAG
>JAZOON010000141.1:0-2237 GCA_045655045.1 Eubacteriales bacterium
TATGTATTCGGAGAAGATATCCTCTGCCCCCGGAAGCGTAACTCAGGTTAAGGAATCGGCTATGGCATTTATTTCCAAGGCCAAGGCGCACGGAATATCTGTAATTCTCGTAGGTCACGTCAACAAGGAGGGCGGAATTGCAGGTCCTAAGGTGCTTGAGCATATGGTTGACGCAGTACTGAACTTTGAGGGTGACAAAAAGCAGAGCTACAGAATAATCCGCGCCAATAAGAACCGTTACGGCTCTACAAATGAAATAGGCGTTTTTGAAATGACAGATACGGGACTTTGCGAGGTCGCAAATCCTTCCGAGATGCTTCTTGCGGACCGTCCCACCGACACGTCGGGAAACTGCGCAATTTGCACGATGGAAGGAAGCCGCCCCATCGTTGCCGAAGTTCAGGCTCTCGTTTCACCAACGTCCTTCCCCGCCCCACGACGCACGTCCAACGGCATTGATTACAACAGAACGTATCTTATCCTCGCCGTTCTCGAAAAGAGATTGGGCTTGAAATTTTCAAGCAACGACGTATATCTTAACGTCATCGGCGGCTTGCAGATAAATGAGCCCGCCTCCGACCTTGGCATTGCGCTTGCGCTTATATCCTCGCTTACGGACACGGTAATTCCCGACAGCTTGATCGCCATAGGCGAGCTTGGACTTGCGGGAGAGTGCCGCGGCATTGCAAACGTAGAACAGAGAGTAAAGGAAGCCGCAAGACTCGGATTCACCAAGGCAATAGTCCCCATACATAACAAAAAAACCGCTGATAAAATAAGCGGTATAGAGGTGATTGCGGTAAAGAACGTGTACGAGCTGTTGTCAGTCCTTCGCGCGCAAAATAAAACGAAAAAGGAATAATTGAAATGAAAAAGATCGGAAAATGGATACTGAGGATTTTTATAGTGCTTTTGCTTACCGTTTTCATAATTCTGTCAGGCTTTGCGCTTGGCGAGAGGATAATGTTCTTCTCGTTTTACTCTAATTCCGACAGATATCAGCCAATCCCCGCTTTGTGGGACGGATATATCCCTCAGGGATACTGTCTTGTCGAAAATGAGGATTTTCGTCTTTCGTGCGGATATATGAAGGACGGCGGCGCATCGAGAATATACATTATTCCCAACGACGGCTCGGATGCGAGTTTCGCTCAAATGAAATGTGCGGACGGCTCGATCGATACCAGCCATACGGGTGGTATTGCCGTTATGGGAGATTTCGTATACGTCACCGAAGCCACGGGTTGCGAGGTTTTCTCCCTTTCCGACATAACGGACGGTGACGGAGTGGCAACGGCTAAGGACTTTGTTAAAACCATCAATGATCCTGCATACTGCTACGTAGAAAACGGTATTCTTTATACGGGTTCTTTCTACAGAGAAGGCAATTACGAAACACCCGCGGAGCACCGTATTACAACGCCGGCGGGTGACAAAAACATGGCGATAATATCAGCTTACAGACTTGACCCCGAAAGCGGAAAGGCATACAGCGAAACACCCGATTTCGTTATCTCCACTGTCGGTCTTGCGCAGGGAATGGCAATTATCGACAATACAAAAATTGCTATCGCCACCTCTTACGGCTTGGCAAAAAGCCACATATACGTTTACGACACTCAAAAAGCCACCGTCTCAGAAGAAGGCTTTTGCGTGAACGGAGTAAGCGTGCCCTTGACTTATCTCGACAGCTCTTGTCTTGAAGCGGATATAGTTGCGCCGCCTATGGCAGAGCAGATAATATATGAGGACGGCGTTATATACATAATGAACGAGTCTGCAAGTATGAAATACCTTTTCGGCAAGCTGACGTCCGGCTCATACGTTTACGGTTATCGATATGAATAAAAAAATTGGGGGGTAGAGCAAATGCTCTATCCCGCAATTTTTTATTTTGCTTTTCTGTGTCTGTACTCCGCTATCATATCGTGCTTTATCTGCCACAGCTTTTCGGACAGATCCACATAGTAGTTATGAGGATTGCTGAAGCGGCGCACCTCGTCCCACATACCCTCTATCTCCTCGGCGCAGTGGGCGCGTATTTCGGGAAGCGTGGGAAGCGCATAAATCTGCTCGCCGTTTTTAAATACGGGAACGAGCAGCTCGGTTGCCGTAAAGTTCTCAAGCGTCTTTCTCTTCCACGTATGCTGAGGATCGAATATCTCAAGGGGCTTTGTGTCGTCAACGGTTTCGTCGTAAACGCAGATAAGGTCTGCCTCTGCCTTTCCCGTATCTCT
>JAZOON010000142.1:0-14368 GCA_045655045.1 Eubacteriales bacterium
GGCGCAGCCGAGCACGTCGCAAAAGTACTCCGTAGGAGTAAGCGTTGCGGAAAACAGCGCGCTCGCCACGCTTCTGCGAAGCAGAACCCTCATAAGGCGCGACAGATCAAGGCAAAACGTCTTCACCGTCACGTCGCCGCCAAGGACCTCAACGTACGAAAGAAATCCCTTGTCAAAAAATTCACTTACGCAAATGAATTTTTTCACAACGCTGACAAGCTCGTAAGCCTTATCGTAAAATACGCTCTCGGGATTTTGTCTTAAATATTTGTCACAATCTCGGCGAAATCTTTCAAGCCCCTCCAAAAAGTTCGGCAAGGGGGAATCGTTCATATAAAATCCCATTTCCGTACCGTCCGACGCCTTTATAAGGCTGTCGCGGCAAAGCCGCTTTGCCTTTTCTATCTCACAGACCAACGGCACGAGTATTCCCATAAGCTCCCCATCGCTCTCCTCTGCCTCGCCAAGCAGTGGCGTGACGTCCGACAGCTTTACCGTTGCCGAATACATTTCCCTTGCCCTGTCGGCAAGATTGTGCGCCTCGTCGATAAGAAATACGTACTTTTCTCTTCTTCCGCCGTCGCCGAAATATCTGCGCAGATATACGGACGGATCAAAAGCATAATTGTAATCGCAAATTATAACGTCACAGTATTCGGAAAGATCAAGCGACAGCTCATACGGACATATGCCGTACTTTTTTGCAATTTCAAGCACCGTTCCTGCGGGGTATCCGTTATACGCCACCAAAAGCTCGCGAAGCGCCTCGTTTACCTTGTCATAATATCCCCTTGCAAACGGGCAATCATCGGGATTGCAGGTATTTTTCGTCGTATATCCAAGCGCCTTTGACGGACACTGACACAAGCTCTCCTTGGAATTCAGCACAACGCTCCGTATCTTAGCACCCGATGAAAAGAGCTTACCGCAAGCCGCGTAAGCCTCGCGCCTCGTCGATGCCTTCGCCGTAAGGTAAAACACCCTATCCGCAAGTCCCTCGCCAACGGCTCTTACTGCAGGGTAAAGAGAGGATATGGTCTTTCCCGTTCCCGTGGGAGCTTCGACAAAAAGTCGCTGTCCGCGCTTTATCGCGCCGTAACACTCCCTTATCATCATCTCCTGCCCCTCGCGAAGCTCGGTATATGGAAACACCGCGCTCTTAAGCTTTGGCAGTATCTCCACCTCTCTATCCACCAAAAGTCGGGCGAATACGCTTATTTCCTCAATTAAGCCAAGGTAAAATTCTTCAAGCTCACTGCGAGTAAACTCATAATAAAAATACTTTATTTTACCGTTATCAACGTTGTAGTAGGTTATTCTTCCTCTGATCGCGTCAAGGTATTCCGACGAGCATAAAAAGTATGCGTAGCATTTAAGCTGTGCAAGATGAGAAAAGCTCGGTGTCAGTGTAAACTCATACCCCGACACACTCTTTATCTCGTCAACGCAAATCCTTTTTTCCGAACGGATAATGCCGTCGGCTCTGCCGCTTACGGTATAGTATATACCGTCAAACAGTACAGTGTTCGTAAGCGTGACCTCGGGAGTGTATCTTCCGCCTGCCTCTGCCTGAAGCCTTCTGTGTATCTCACCGCCCGTAGGTCGGTCCGTATCGTTCCTCCGCCGTCTTGTGTCAAGGTCTCCCCGCTTTGCGGCGAGCGCGCAAAGAGAACGTACGGACGTCTCTATGGAGCGCGTTGCTCTGTTATATTTCATTACGTTCTCCTTTCGCAAAATACTCATGATAATTATATCATTTTTCCTTTGCTCCGTCAAGTGAAAACAATGATTTAAGCCGAACGTCTTACGGGATCGCCGAAGCAATCCCATGCCGAGTAAGTTTTGGCACGGATTTTCGCTACCTTTTTTGAAAAAAAGGTAGCACCAAAAAACTTTTGGGCAATGAGGTGGCTAAGGTTTGAGCGAACATATCGAAAGCAATTTTATATGGGTAAATGAAAGTGTTCGTTTGCGGTGTCATTTTAAGAATTGCTCGCGCAATTTTTTGGGTGCCGCCACCCCAAAAAATAAATAAAAATAGATTTGCGTGGGTAATGGGTTCTGACATAGATTTTCGGCGTATTCGCTCTTATCTTGGTAGGGACAGGCGTCCTCGACTGTCCGTTACGAACGACAATCATTCTTTCGTAGGGCGGTGGCTTGCTGCCGCCGTTCCTGTTCGCAAGTGTTACTTTCGTGCGGACATCTCACGGGGCGTCGAGGACGCCTGTCCCTACAAAAACAAGGTTCTGACACAGTTCTTACTTTTTTGATTTTCTGGGGTGGCGCTACCTTTTTTTCAAAAAAGGTAGCAAAATCTCACACTTTAGCATATATTTATATAGCGAAATAAAAAAAGACGAAAGGAAGACAGAAGGTATGACACCCGAACAAGAGCTTTTCCAATACACCGACGTAGGATATCTCACCGTCAGGGTATCGACCGCAGGCGGAGCCATTCCAATAGAAAACGCGGCGGTAAACGTGAGAGGGGGAGATGTTGACGACTCCGACGTAATATTTGCACTCACGACAAATTCAGATGGAATCACGCCCACGGTATCACTGCCCACACCCCCGAGAGCCACGTCCGAAGCTCCGCAAGACAGCGTCCCTGCGTATGCGGTATACAACGTAGACGTATTTGCCAAGGGCTATTATCCCGCATTTTTCCATAACGTACCCGTTTTCTCAGGTATAAATTCCGTCCAGCCCGCCGTGCTTTTGCCCGAAACGGAAAACAGCGTTTACGAAAATGCGCAGCACGTCACGGAAACGCCTATTTACGACCTTGGAGGTATCGACGACGATGAATGAGCAAGCAAGAATACCCGTAATTCCCGAGACTGTGACAGTCCACCTCGGTCCGCCCGATGCCGATGCTCCAAACGTGACCGTTCCCTTTACCGAATACATAGCCAACGTAGCGTCAAGCGAAATATATCCGACGTGGCCCGAGAACGCCATACGTGCGAACATATACGCGCAGATATCGTTCGTGCTTAATCGAATTTACACGGAGTACTACCGCGCCCGTGGGTATGACTTCGACATCACCAATTCCACGGCAAGCGACCAATCCTTCGTCGCGGGGCGGGATTATTTCGAGAACGTAAGTCAGATAGTAGACGAAATATTCAACAGCTACGTGGTGCGCGGAGATAACGTCGAGCCACTCTTCACCGCTTATTGCGACGGAGTTGAGGTGACCTGCAACGGTCTTTCCCAATGGGGAACGGTAAGCCTTGCGCGCGAGGGTTATACGCCGTTTGAAATACTGCAATACTACTACGGAAATGACATTTCTCTCGTCACAAACGCCCCCGTACAGAATATAGACGCTTCCCTTCCGCCCGTACCCTTACGGGTTGGAAGTGGCGGAGACGAGGTTCGGCAGATACAGATCCGACTTAACCGCATATCGGACAATTTCCCGTCAATTCCAAAAATAGCCGTTCCCGACGGTGTGTTTTCATTTGATACGGAAAATGCCGTAAAACGATTTCAGGAGGTATTCTCGCTCACGCCCGACGGAGTCGTAGGTCCTGCAACGTGGTATCAGATACAGCTCATATACAACGCGGTAAAACGCCTCAACGAGCTTGATTCCGAGGGAATAAAGCTCGGAGACGTCACGCAGCAATTTCCCGGGGCGCTTTCGGAGGGAGATACGGGAAGCGAGGTAAATAACGTTCAGTATCTTATCGCGTATCTCGCGCAATTCTACGATACGATCCCACCCGTTACCGTAGACGGTGTGTTCGGTCCTTCAACCGCCGCCGCGGTCAGAGAGGTGCAAAGGACCTTTGAGCTTCCCGTCACAGGCAGCGTTGACCTTGCAACGTGGGACGTTCTTTACCGAACCTATCAAGGATTTCTGGCAACCGTACCGTTCAAATACATAGAAGGCAACGTTCTGCCATATCCAGGTGTTCCGTTGCGTCTTGGAGCTGAGTCAAGCTCCGTCAGAGTGCTTCAGGATTACATAAATTTCATATCCGAATTTTACCCCGAAATAAACGCCGTAACGCCCACGGGATATTTCGGCTCGCAGACTCAACGCTCCGTCGTTGCACTGCAAAATCTTTTTGGAATAGAGCCCACGGGAACGGTCGCGGCTGCTACTTGGGACGCAATAACCGACCTTTATTCCGACCTTTACAAGGGCGCGCGCCTTGGTGAAGGACAGTTCCCGGGCTACGATATTGGGAGGTAAGAAATGAATATGGCGGTTAATACTACTGCAATAAACAAGGAAGAGGCAGTCACTAATCTTCAGAGATATCTGCGCCGACTTTCCTTTGAATACGGCGCGGCGGATATGCCCCGTCCACCCGTTGACGGTATCTTCGATACTCACACAGAAAACGCCCTTATCGCATTTCAACGTCAGATGGGACTTCCCCAGACGGGGGTAGCCAATAAGGAAACGTGGGACAGACTTTTCGAGGAGTATATGCGGGTGACGGAAGCGGAGCGGCTTGCTCAGGGACTGTTTATTTTTCCCGACTCCCCCGTGGACTACTCCATTTCAAGGGGAGATGCGCTTACGCTCGTCCGAATACTTCAGCTTCTTCTTCTGGAGCTTCGCGTAACCTACGACATATTCGAGGATATTACCGAAAACGGAGTTTTCGACGAAAAGACCGAAGGTGCTGTAAAGGAATTTCAGGCGGCAAACCTTCTCCCCGTTACGGGAGAGGTAGACAGACGAACGTGGAACAGAATAGTACGCGAATACGCAAATCTCGCTTTGAGAGAAGAAGTATAGAGGGAATTTATGCATAAAATCCTGCGCGGCGGCAAATAATCAAGCACTAACTTTGAACGGAAGTATTCTTTAT
This sequence comes from Eubacteriales bacterium, assembly GCA_045655045.1. GTDB lineage: Bacteria > Bacillota > Clostridia > Oscillospirales > CAG-272 > HGM12713. Next base: position 4,845 of record JAZOON010000142.1, read on the forward strand.
GCAAAACAAATTCACTCAAAAGGCTCGTAATACTCTTAAAAACGCTCAGTCCGAGGCGGCGGCTCTCGGTCACGCCTATATAGGCTCCGAGCATCTGCTGCTCGGACTTATTGCGGAAAAGGACAGCATAGCAGCCCGCGTGCTTATTGCAAAGGGACTTGACGTAAACCGTCTGCGCGACAAAATATCCGCCGCCTCGGGTGTCGGTGAACGAATGAGAAACGGACCTACGGATATGACGGCTCACGCCAAGCGTATAGTGGAAACGGCGGCGGACGTAGCGGCGGCAAAGGGCTGTACTTACGTCGGAACAGAGCATCTGCTCTCTGCTCTTCTCTCCGTACCCGACTGCGCGGCGGTAAGGCTTATAGAGAGTATGGGAGTTTCCGCCGCATCTCTGATATCCGACATTGACGCGCACCAGACATCGCTATCCCTGCCTCAAAAGCCAAGCAAGGAAACGGCGACGGATACAAAAACGGCAAAGGTAAGATCCTCGCCCCTGCTGTCCGTTTACACTCGCGACCTGACCGATGCGGCTCGCGAGGGCAAGATCGATCCTACGATAGGGCGCGAGGCTGAAACAGAAAGAGTGATACGTATACTTTCCCGCCGTCAGAAAAACAACCCGTGCCTCGTGGGTGAGCCGGGCGTGGGAAAGACCGCCGTCGTCGAAGGTCTTGCCGCAAGAATAGCCAATGGATGCGTTCCGCCTACGCTTGAGGGGAAGCGTATACTTTCCGTAGATATTGCCGCGATGGTCGCGGGAACGAAATACCGCGGAGAGTTTGAGGACAGAATGAAAAGCCTTACGTCCGAAGCGGAGAACGATACGTCGGTCATACTTTTCATCGACGAGCTTCACGTAATAATGGGCGCGGGCGCGGCAGAGGGCGCGGTCGATGCGGCGAATATACTGAAGCCTGCGCTTGCAAGAGGCGGCATACGCGTCATCGGCGCGACAACGCTTGAAGAATACAAACGACGCGTGGAACAGGATGCGGCACTTGAAAGGCGGTTTCAACCTGTAACAGTAGAAGAGCCCGACGAGGACACTGCGATAGAGATACTAAGAGGTCTTAAGGACAGATACGAGGCGCATCACAAGCTGAAAATTCACGACGAGGCAATATGCGCGGCGGTGCGGCTTTCGGCAAGATATATTCCCGACAGATTTTTGCCCGACAAGGCACTTGACCTCATAGACGAGGCGGCGGCAAAAATGAGCATAGCCGCTTACGCCGCCTTTCCCGACGTCCCCGTGCTTGAACGACAGCTTGCAGAGCTTAAGAGAAAAAAAGAAGAGCTTATTTTCGCACAGGATTTCAGCGCCGCCGCAGAGCTTCGTGACAGAGAGACGGAGAAGCGCAAGCAGCTCGATACCATGAGGCGTGAAATGAAAAAGAAAAAGCACGCCGAGCTTTTCAATCTCACAGAGGAGCATATCGCGGAGATCGTCACCTCTCAGACGGGTATTCCCGTGAGCCGTCTGCTCAGCGGCGAGAGCGCCGCTCTTGTCGGACTTGAAAAAAAGCTTTCTGAGAGGATCGTCGGTCAGCCCGAGGCTATAAGCGCGGTGTGTCGTGCAATACGGCGCGGGCGAATGGGTATCTCCGCCCCCTCTCGCCCAACGGGCTCTTTTATATTTCTCGGCAAGACGGGAGTTGGTAAAACGCAGCTTGCCGTTGCCGTTGCCGAGGAGCTGCTCGGCTCTAAAAACGCGCTCGTAAGATTTGATATGTCGGAATTTATGGAAAAGCAGAGTGTGTCAAGGCTTATCGGCTCGCCCCCGGGATACGTCGGCTACGGAGAGGGCGGTCAGCTCACCGAGGCTATACGCCGCCGACCGTATTGCGTTCTGCTTCTTGATGAAATAGAAAAAGCACACCCCGACGTGTGGGGCTTGCTTTTACAGATACTTGAGGACGGAAGGCTTACCGATTCGCGCGGGAGGGTAGTCAATTTTTCAAATGCGGTAATAATAATGACGTCCAACGCAGGCGCGGCTGACGGTATGCCCGTCACCGGATTTCTCTCTTCGGACGGCAACGCTTATAAAAAACGAATGACCGAGGCACTCAAAAAGGTCTTCAGCCCCGAATTTCTCGGCAGAATAGACGATATAGTTGTATTCAACGATCTTACGCAAAATGACCTTGAGAAAATAGCCGAAGCGCTTTTACAAGAGGTATCCGAGCGCGCAAGAGGTCTTGGAGTTGAGGTGAATTTTGAGCACAGCGCGGCAGTTCTTCTGGCAAGTAAGTGCGCGTCGTCTCCTCACGGAGCGCGACCGCTTCGCCATATGGTCACGTCTTACGCCGAGGATCTGATAACGGAAAAGCTGCTGTCAGGTGAGCTTACCGTTGGAGATCGCATAACCGTCACCGCAAACGGCGGTGAGCTTGCAGTGGAGTACGCCGTAAGGTCAACGGCGTAAATTGAAAAAACGCTTTTACCGTCGAAAAAGACGGTAAAAGCGTTTTTTATAGAAATCTTCGTTATTGCTGAACGTTGCTGAAGCTTGATTGTTTACCAAGCCTCGCAAAGTCTCTTGCGCTCTATCTTGGAGAATGCTTCGTTCTGCATTATATATTTCTTGCAGGTATCGTCGTCCTCTTTGAAGAGAGCTGATTTAAATTTGCCTCTCATTTCGAAGTCGCCCTGAATTCTCATGATACTGTAAAGAATTCTTCCGTTTCTGTACTCCGCCTCGGTTCTCGTATATTCGATCTCAACGCGGTACTTTACTCCCGCCTTCGCATTATCGATTATAACGGTAAGGTAGTCACCGAGATCAGTTTCAACGCAAACGGGCTTTCCGTCCGCATAAACGCGAACGTTTCCGTTGGGAATATTTCTGAACTCGAACTTGTAAGTTCTTTCGGGCATTACGCCGAGATTACCTTCTGCGAGCATTTCAAGCGTCTGCATTCCGTCGGTCGCCTCGGACGTGAACGCGGTGTGCATCCAGCCGTTCTCGTTATCCTCGTGAAGCACGTATTCTCCGTTTCCGTTGAACACCATAACCTCCATAACGTCGGGAACGTCGGACTTGTTGGTGTGCTTTCTGCCGTCCAAGAGGAAGAAGCCACCCGCCTTTGCGAGAACGGGAATGGTGTCCATCCAACGCGTCATTTCAACCCACTGTCCGCCGTCGTATTCGTCACCCGTGAAGACGTCCGTCCATCTGCCCTTGGGCAACCAGACCTTCGTGGTGACCATACCGTTCTTATCTCCCGCCTTGGTTACGGGAGCAACTATCATCTGGTCAGCGAACATGTACTGTCCTCTCGCGTTGTACGCGTCCTTTTCGTTGGGGCATACGTAATACATAGGCTCGATCAGTGCCTGACCGCACTCACTCGTCTCATATGACGCGGAGTAAAGGTAGGGAATCATTCTGTGGCGGAGTCTTAAAAACTCCTCCGCGATAAGTCCCGCGCCGTTCATATACACGCTCGGCTCCTTCGTCATTACACTGCTGTTAGAGCAGTGAAGTCTGTTAATGGGGCTGAACACGCCGAACTGAACGTATCTTGCGTAAAGCTCGTCGCTCTTATAGCCAAGCATATGTCCGCCGATATCGTGGCTCCACCACGTGTATCCCGCGTTCGTGCCCATAGCGGTAAAGTAGGGTATATAGTCAAGAGACTTCCACGTTACGAAGGTATCTCCCGAAAAGCCGAGGGGATATCTGTGCGAGCCTATGCCGCAGTAACGCGACAGAACGAGCGGCTTGTGGTCGGTTGCGTTATCGAGAGTGTGGTAGTGATTGAGAGCCCAGAGAGGATCAAGCCCCGGCATTGCGGTCTGCGTTCCCTGCTGCCAATCTATCCACCAAAACTCAACGCCGTCCTTTTCATAAGGCTTATGTAATATCTTAAAATACGCGTTTATAAAGTCGTCGGACGTAAAATCAAAGCGAACTCTTTCCTCAGTCTTTGGATCAATTCCCATAGCGGTTGCCATTTCCTCGTACATATCCTCGAAATAGCGAACACCGTCTGCGGGGTGAAGGTTAAGGGTTATCTTGAGATTTCTGTCCTGGATCTTCTTCAGGAAGGACTTGTAATCAGGGAAAAGATCGGTGTTCCAGCTATATCCCGTCCAGCCGTTTGCGCCGCCGTGGAACTTGTCATCCTTACCCTGCTCCGTTATCTTCTTGACCTGATCGAGAGTAGTTGACCAGTGCCAATCCATATCTATCGTCGCAACGGTGAGGGGGATATCTCTGTCTGCAAGCTTATCAAGTATGTGCAAATACTCTTTATCCGTATACGCGTGGTAGCGGCTCCACCAGTTACCGAACGCATAACGGGGTATAACGGGAACTCTTCCGCTTATGGCAAACAGGTCGCGAAGCGCACCCCTGTAATCGTCTCCGTGAGCGAAAAGATAAATATCTCTGTCATCGTCGTCTCTTGCGCGGAGCTTTCCGTCCTGTCCGAGAACCAGCGAAGCAGTATCGTCGTGCATACCGACTCCGTCGGCAGACACTATTCCGTCCTCAAGAGTTATATGATACTGACCTCTGTCTTTCGACATATAATATAGGTCACCGTCGCAACGGTCAAGGCTTCTGTATGCGCCGGGGAGATTTTTTATCTTTCCGACAACTACCTTTTTTGCGCCTATCTGAACGAATGACTCGTTTATATCTTCCTTTACGGTAAGCGTGGCCTTAGCCGTTTTTACGACCAGCTCCTTCTCACCCTCCTCTGCGGTAAAATCAACCGCGGGCATATTGCGGAACCAAACGGTCTGCGTTGCCTCGTCGCAGAATTTTTTGTCAGCGTCCTTTTCAATTCTGAAAAGCTTCTCTCCGAGAACGCTCACGCGGATATCCTTCCAGAAAACAGTATTTTCGGTGATTGCCGCGGGCTGTGTTTTTGCTATTAAATGCTTGTCGATCATTTGCTTAAGTCTCCTTGGATTTTTGTATTCTACATACTCTTTACATTTTAACATTTATATCCTGAAATGTCAATAGAATACTCATTTTTTAAAACAAAAAGCAATCTTTTCAATGCTTTTGCCACGCCATATGTTTAACTTTTCTGCTGTAAATTGAAAAATACTGCTCAAAACTCGGGCGTATAGTCATTGACAGCCGACTCCTTCGACTGAGAAAAGCCGTCAAAGCCAAGACCTACGGCGACTTCCAGAACAGACTCGTACTCAAACCTCGTCACGCGTCTGTGAAGCTCTCGGTACGGTGTATCGAGCGCGAAATCGGGGGTATACTGACTCATAAGGCTTAAAAGCACGTCAGATACTGGCAAGGCTTCGGATAAAAGCTTCAGTGCATCCATACTGTCCCGTCGGTGAGACGGAAGCACGAGATGTCTTATAACCACACCCTTTTTGAGCGTTCCGTCAGCCGCGTATTCGTATTTCCCCACCTGTCTGTGCATCTCCTTTATTGCCCCGATAGCAACGCCCGGATAGTCGGGTGCTGACGAATACCGCTCGGCAAGCTCCACCGACGCGTATTTGAAATCGGGCAGATAGATATCAACAAGACCGTCGAGCATACGGAGAGTGTCCACTCTTTCATACCCCGATGAATTCCATACGACGGGTATACCGAGCTTTGGGCGTACCTTTTCAAGTGTCGCCGCCACCTTGTCGGTAAAATGCGTAGCGGTAACGAGATTTATATTCGTCGCTCCCTCGTCTCGCAGACGAAGCATTTCCCCCGCAAGCTCGTCTATGCCGTATTCTCTGCCTTGCGCGTCGCGGCAGCTTATAGCCTTGTTCTGACAAAAAACGCAGCCGAGCGAGCAACCGCAGAAAAAAACCGTTCCCGAGCCTTTTTCTCCGCTTATCGGCGGCTCTTCAAACGGGTGCAGAGCTATACGCGATATTTTCATAACGTCACCCTGCGAGCAATATCCTTTTTGTGTTCCCTCTCTGTCTGTGCCGCAGAGCCTTGGGCAAAGCAAACACGCGTTCATTCCGTTCTCCCTCCAAGCTGTTTTTTTAATTATACCTTACAAAGCGGCTTTTAGCAACAATGTTTACAAAAAATCTACACATTTTATGTAAAATAGTTAAATAAATACGGGTATAATTTAATTACAAATATTCTACATACAGAAAGGAATTTTAAAAATGGATTGGAATGCAATCTTCTCAACAATCATCGGTGCTTGTATAAGCATCGCGTGGCGTCTTCTCGCCGCACTTCTTATCCTCATCGTAGGACGTATCATCATCAAATTCATCGTAAAAAAGCTGAAAAACGGCAAAAAGATCAAGGATCTTGATCCCACCGTTCAGACCTTCCTTTTCAACCTTACGAAATTCGGTCTTAACGTAATACTCGCTATCTGTATCGTTGCGACCCTCGGAGTTGAAATGGCTTCCGTTATCACGCTCCTCGCAACCGCGGGCGCGGCTGTCGCTCTTGCAGTAAAGGGTGCTTTCTCCAATATGGTTGGCGGTATTATGCTGCTCATCTTCAAGCCTATCAGCGTCAATGATTTCATCGAGATCAGCGGAAAATCAGGCACTGTAGAGGAAGTCGGCATTTTCTACACGCAGCTCAAAACGGGTGACAACCTCACCGTAAGCGTTCCCAACGCTATCATGACCGATTCCGTTATAGTAAACTACTCCCGCAAGGATCTCCGCCGTCTTGACATAGCTCTTGACGTGGCTTACGGTACGGATATTGAAAAGGTAAAGACCGTCGTTGCAAAGGTTCTCGACAGCCACGAAAAGGCACTCAAGGATCCCGCACCCTTCATTCGTATGACCGCTATGAAGGACTCCTCTCTCGAGGTAACTATGAGAGTATGGTGCGCAAAGGGCGACTATGCCGTTCTTAAGAGCGACCTTCTTGAGACTCTTGACAAGGAATTTGCCGCAGAGGGCATTGAGATCCCCTTCCCTCAGCTTGACGTTCACACTAAATAATCCAACTGAAAGGTCCTTTTAAAATGAGCAATATCGCTACCGCAGAGATACTTTGCGTTGGCACGGAGCTGCTTCTGGGGGACATAGTTAATACAAACGCGGCTTTTCTCTCTCAGCGCCTTGCCGAGCTTGGCATATGCGTATACAGACAAACGTCTGTGGGAGATAACCCCGAGCGGTTGAAGGCTGCGCTCGTCTCGGCACTTGAGAGTGCTGACTTGGTTATAACGAGCGGCGGTCTTGGTCCGACGTATGACGACCTGACCAAGGAGACTGTCGCGTCCCTTTTCGGTCTTCCCCTTGAGCTTCACGCTCCTTCTCTTGAAAGGATAAAGGGCTATTTTTCGCGCACGGGCAGAGTTATGACAAAAAATAACGAAAAGCAGGCGATGATGCCTCTTGGCGCGGTCGTTTTCGACAACGATTACGGTACTGCTCCCGCCCTTGCGATACACGAAAAGAAAAATAATAAAACAGTCATTATGCTCCCCGGCCCGCCCGGGGAGCTTGTGCCACTGTTCAGAGAAAAGGTAGCCCCTTATCTTAAAGAGCGTTCAACCACGGTTCTCGTAAGCAAGAATATAAATATCTTCGGCATGGGCGAATCCGCTGTCGAGGAAAAAATAAAACACATAATGACGCAATCGCAAAACCCCACCGTCGCTCCTTACTGCAAGGAGGGGGAGGTCAGGCTTCGGGTGACGGCAAGCGCGCGAAGTGAGGCGCAAGCCGCCGCTATGTGTGATGAAACCATTGAGAAAATAATGCAAAGCGAGGTCGGCAGCTTCGTTTACGGAATAGACGCGGATTCGCTTGAAAACGCGCTCGTTGCCGCGCTCCACACACACGGACTGAGCGCTTGCTGTGCCGAGTCCTGCACGGGCGGACTTATCGCTCAGAGGATAACGTCCGTTGCGGGCTGCTCCGACGTTTTCTTCGGCGGCTGCGTTACCTACACCAACGAAATAAAGAAAAGACTTTTGGGAGTAAGTGCCAAAACGCTTGACACCCTTGGCGCGGTGTCGGCAGAAACCGCTATGGAAATGGCAAAGGGCGCAAGGGAAAGATTCGGCGCGGACGTTGCCGTTTCCGCTACGGGAATAGCGGGCCCCGGGGGCGGTACTGCCGAGACTCCCGTCGGCACGGTATTCATCGGTGTCAGCACAAGGCTTGGAGAGAGCTTCCGTAAGCTCTCGCTTTCCTCAATGAGAAGCCGCGAGTATATTCGTATAGTCAGCGCGTCAAACGCGCTCGATATGGCTCTTAAAGCTATAAATGACCTGACAAAAAATTAACAAACTTTAAATTTTTGCAAAAATTGCTAAAAAATGATTGACAATTTTGTTTATGTGTATTATAATTATTGTACTTCGCGAAAAGTTCAATATTTGAACAATAAAAAAACGAAATTGAAAGGTGATAGATATGGCAAAATTCAGAAGAATTGGTGTTCTCTCATCGGGCGGAGATGCTCCCGGTATGAACGCCGCAATCAGAGCAATAACCCGTAAGGCGCTTGAGCAGGGCGTAGAGGTAGTCGGTCTTATAGGCGGTTACAGCGGACTTATAAACGAAAAGCTCGTTGATCTTTCCACATCTTCGGTATCAAATATAATATCAAACGGCGGAACGAGTCTTTATTCCGACAGATGCGTTGAGTTCAAGACTGAGGAAGGAATGGCTAAGGCTATTGCTACCTGTAAGAAGTACGACATTGACGCTATCGTGGCTATAGGCGGAGACGGTACGTTCAGAGGAGCTACCGACCTTACCCTTCGCGGCATTCCCGCTATAGGCGTTACGGGTACTATCGATAACGATATTACCGCTACCGACTATACCGTCGGATTTGATACCGCTATGAATACCGTTCTTGAAACGGTCGATAAGCTTCGCGACACCTGTGAGTCTCACGCTCGCTGCAACGTAGTTGAGGTAATGGGACGTGACTGCGGTCAGATAGCTCTTATGACGGGTATCGCTTCGGGCGCTATGGCTGTTTGTATTCCCGAGATGCCCTTTGACGAGGCTGCGGCGCTCAGCGCCATCAGAGAAGCAAAGGCTAACGGCAAGAGAGGTATGATAGTTATCGTCAGCGAGGGTGTGTTCACCACCGACGAAAACGGAAACTCCATTCCTTACGGTGAAGTCCTCACTAAGAAGATCCAGGCTGAAACGGGTGTTGAAACGAAGTTCCTCCGTATGGCTCATATGGTCAGAGGCGGTTCTCCCACGCTCCGCGACAGACTTACCGCTACGAAAATGGGCGTTCGCGCAGTTGAGCTTCTTCTCGAGGGCAAGAGCAACAGAGTAGTTATTGAGGATAACGGCGAGATCACCGACCTCGACATTCTCTTCGCTCTTACTACCGACCGTATGTATAAGAACAAGCTTAAGGACGGCGACCTTGATAAGTTCTCCGAGGCTGAGATCGAAGAGATGCGCAAGATATGCAAGAAGCGCACCGAAGAGATCGAGAGTCTTTACAAAATCGCTTGCGATATAAGAGGTTAAGCTAAAAGGTCAGACCAAGGGCTAACCGATACGTCTGATATAAAACAGTAAAAAGACACCTTCGGTATAAAAAAAGAGAAGAGGGAGTT
>JAZOON010000143.1:0-2817 GCA_045655045.1 Eubacteriales bacterium
TCAGATCTGCGACCGACCCGTTCTGGCAGGTATGATCGGTCCCTTCTCCCTTGCGGCAAGACTCCTCGATGTGTCCGAGATCATGATGGACTGCTACGACGATCCCGATATGGTGCATACTGTACTTGAAAAGGTCACGGCGTGTCTTATCGAATACGCAAAGGCATATAAGGCGGTGGGCGCTAACGGTATCGTTATGGCAGAGCCTGTTGCGGGACTGCTTTCTCCCACGCTTGAAGAGGAATTTTCCTCGCCCTACGTCAAGCAGATAGTTGACGCGGTTCAGGACGAGAATTTCGTCGTTATCTACCACAACTGCGGAGATAACGTGCCGAAGATGCTTGATTCAATTATGACCACGGGCTGCGCGGCTTACCATTTCGGCAACGCTATGGATATGGAAAAGGATATTATACCGCAGGTTTCCGCCGATACGGTGGTTATGGGGAATATCGATCCCGCGGGAACTCTCCGTATGGGAACGCCCGAAAAGGTAAGAACGGAGACTCTCGGACTTCTTGAAGGATGCTCAAAATATCCCAATTTCGTTTTGTCATCGGGATGCGACATACCCCCTATGACTCCTTGGACTAATATCGACGCATTCTTTGCGGCATCTGACGAGTTTTATGGAAAATAAAGAGCTTGTAGAAAAAGTGATTGAGCTTGGCGCGTATCGGGCAAACGTCATAGAAGCCAAGGATATCGTGCTTGACAGAGTTTTTCGTGACATATGCGCTTCCAATGCTTGCGGAATGTACGGCAAGTGCTATATGTGTCCGCCGGACGTGGGAGATATAGATAAGCTTATGGCAGAGGTTGGGGATTACGATTACGCGCTCGTATACCAGACGGTTACCGAGCTTGAGGACAGCTTTGACTTTGAGGGAATGATAGAAGCCAAAAAGAGAACGTATCCTCTTGCTCAAAGTCTGCGTGAGATATTTGCGGATATGAACGTAAGTAAGGTGCTTCACCTCGGCGCGGGCGGATGCGGCGTGTGCAAGACCTGCGCGAAGAGAACGGGCGAGCCTTGCCGTTTCCTCGAAAAAGCCATGCCCTCGCTTGAAGCCTACGGTGTAAACGTGTCCGAGCTTGCAAAGGCTTCGGGTATGAAGTACGTAAACGGTCAGAATACAGTTACTTATTTCGGCGCTGTTTTGTTTTCGCAGAATCGCGACTGAAAAAACACCGCTTTATTATCGGATTTGATAATAAAGCGGTGTTTTTTATTATTTATTTTTTAGCTGAATGGGCATCTTCGTCGCCGCCGTTTTTTATGAGTCGGTCAACGCACGATACGGAACAGCCGAAGATCAGATAACAGTCTTTATCTTGTTGCTGTAAAATATGTCGCACACGATAGCGTCATCTGCTGTCTCGATAAGCTGCTCAAGCACGCAAAGCACGGGATATTCCGTATAAAAATGTCCCGCCTCAATAAGATTTATCCCCATTTCGGGCGCGTCGGTAAGGGTGTGATATTTAAGCTCGCCGCTGACGTAAGTGTCAGCACCCGCCGCGATAGCTGTCCTGACGTCATCGTCACCCGAGCCGCCAAGCACGGCAACGCGGCGGCATACCTTGCTTGCGCTTGAGAGATTGACGTACGGCGCGTCAAGCCATTCCTTGATACGAAAGGCAAATTCTTCCGCGCTTTGCTCGTCATAAAGGTCGCCTATCCTACCGATACCTTCCTCGCCGAAGGACTCGATATTCTCAAGTCCGAGTTCAAGCGCGAGAACGTCGTTCACACCGCCCTCAAGCGCGTCAAGGCGAGTATGGAACGAGAATACGGCGACTCCCGCGCGAATGAGCCTTATTGCCTTTTCGCTTACGTAATTTTCGTCATTTATCGCTTTAAGACCTTTGAAAATAACGGGATGGTGCGTAACGATGACGTCAAATCCGCCCTCTATCGCCGCGTCGGCTACGTCAGCCGTTGCGTCAAGGGCTATAAGTACCTTTCTTACCTGTCTGTGAGGCTCGGGACAAAGCATAAGACCGTCGTTATCCCACTCACAGGAAAGCTCTTTTGGGATCTTTGCGTCAAGTATCTTGTAAAGCTGTTTTACCGTCATATTATTTTCCTTTCACTGCCGCTCTGATGCGCTCTATGAGGCAAAGCTCCTCGCCTACGTCCTCTCCCGCCTCGCGCTTTCCGTCAACTCGGCGTTTGATCGCGGATTCGTATTGGGAAGCAAGGCGCGAAAGCTCCTCTCCGCCACGCCGTATATTTATTCTTCCGAGTAAAAGCTCCTCGTCCGTAAGGCTCTGAGCCTCGCCCGAATAGCTCGCGGCTATTATCTGATAAATTTTATTTTCTTTTTCTTCGATCACTATTCTTTCGTCGGTTATCGCATAACCGTTCTCCGCAAGAAAAGAGCGGAGCTTTTCGGGGTGCGTCATAGGCTGAAGGCACAGACATATACTGCCGTTCTTCGTCCACGGCGCATCACCGAGTATGCGTGAAATAAGCTCGCCGCCCATACCGAGTATCATAACGTGGTCGGGACGGTAAGCCTCAATGCCGTCAAGTCCGTCCGTTCTTAGTGCGCACAGGCGGTCGGAAAGCCCGTATTTATTTATGTTTTCCCTCGCGCGCAGGATTGGCCCATCGTTTATGTCCGACGCAACGCCTCCGCGTATTTTTCCTTCAAGACAAAGAGCTATGGGGAGATACGCGTGGTCTGTCCCGACGTCGGCGACGAACGCATTCTCACTCACAAGCTCCGCCGCCGCGCGCAGTCGCGGTGTAAGCTTCAAAAATTCGGTCATAATCATCTCCAAGTCATGACCACCAGCCGTGCTGGTGGC
>JAZOON010000144.1:0-4504 GCA_045655045.1 Eubacteriales bacterium
ACTTATGCGGACGTACGTCCGCATAAGTGGGTATTTGAGAATTACAGCGAAAGGAAGAGATAATATGAAGAAGATACTTTACGTTGGTGCGGAAGCAATGCCTTTTGCCGCAACGGGTGGACTTGGCGACGTCCTTGGATCTTTGCCCGCAGCAGTGTCTGCCGCAGGCGAGGGCGATATAGACGTTCGCGTGGTAATGCCTCTTTACAGAGCGGTGTCCGAACAGCATAGAAGCATTATGACGGACGAGCTGAGCTTTGATTTGGGACTTGCTTGGAGACGGCAGTATTGTGGAATCAAGAGCCTGAAGAAGGACGGGGTAACTTATTATTTTGTTGATAATGAGTATTATTTTAACCGCGATACGCTTTACGGAAGCTTTGACGACGGTGAGAGATATGCGTTTTTCTCAAAGGCTGTTCTTGAAATGCTGGATAAGCTGGATTATTATCCCGACGTTATTCACGCGAACGATTGGCAGTCTGCACTGACGGTGGTCTATCTGAAGTGTAAGTACGCGCAGCGTCCCGGATACAAGGACATTAAGACCGTATTTACAATTCATAATATAGAATATCAGGGTAAATACGATCTGGCAATTCTCAGCGAGGTGTTTGAGCTTGATTGGAACAGAGATACCGTAGAATACGACGGCTGTATCAATCTTATGAAGGGAGCTATAGTCTGCTCCGATAAGGTAAGCACCGTAAGTCCAAGATACGCCGACGAGATAAAGGGAGCGGAGCATTCGCACGGACTTGCGCCTATACTCAACGAGAACGCGGGAAAGCTTTGCGGTATACTCAACGGTATAGATTACGACTACTATAATCCCGCCAAGGACGATAAAATTGCCAAGAAGTTTACTTGGCGCTCGCTTGAAAACAAGTATGAGAATAAAACGGCGCTCCAGCAAGAAACCGGATTGCCTCAGACTAACGACGTTCCGCTTATATCCATCGTATCAAGACTTGCGTCCCATAAAGGAATGGATATCATCTCCGAGATGATATACGGGCTTCTTGAGAGCAGAGACTGTCAGATAGTTGTTCTTGGTAAGGGTGAGCCCGTTTACGAGAGATTTTTCACACGCCTTGAAGCAGATTACCCCGATAGGGTAAGAGCGTTGATGACGTATGACAGAGATCTTGCGAAGAGAATTTACGCGGCGTCGGATATATTCCTGATGCCGTCTAAGAGTGAGCCTTGCGGGCTTTCTCAGATGATAGCGTCGAGATACGGTGTTATTCCCGTAACAAGAGAGACGGGCGGTCTTTACGATTCCATTAAGGGATATTGGGAAGACGGCGGTAAGATAATGGGTAACGGATTTACCTTCGCAAATTACAGCTCATCCGAGCTTTGGGACAGAACCGTTGCGGCGATCGACTTGTGGCAGGACCACGACAAGAGAAAGAAGCTTGTCGGTAAGATAATGAGAACGGATTTCTCTTGGACCAGCTCGGCAATTCAGTATATTGAAATGTACGATTCACTATAATAAACAGCGTTTTTTAGCAATTTCGGAAAGGATTTTTTACGCCAATGGCAAACAAGACACAGAATAAACAGGTAAAAGAAAATATTGAGGCAAAGCTCGCCAGATACTTTGGTTGTAACCCCAAGGAGGCTACTAAGGACCAGATGTATAAGGCGGTTACTATGACCGTTAAGGATATCCTTACGGATAAGAGAGGCGACTTTAAGCACGAGGTCAACGAAAAGGGAGCAAAGCGCGTGTACTATATGTGCGTTGAGTTCCTTATGGGAAGATCACTCAAAACAAGTGTAAACAACCTTGGACTGTCCGCGGAATACGAGGCGGCGCTTAAGGAGTTTGGATATACGCTTGAGGACATTTACGAGTGTGAGCCCGATGCGGGACTCGGAAACGGAGGACTCGGAAGACTTGCGGCTTGCTTTATGGATTCGCTTTCGTCTCTTGACTATCCCGCAACGGGATTTTCTATCTGCTATGAGTACGGATTTTTCAAGCAGATGATAGTTGACGGTATGCAGGTCGAGCTTCCCGATATTTGGCTTCCCGGCGGAGAGGTGTGGTTAGTTCCGAGAACCGACCGCGTGTTCAAGGTCAGAATGGGCGGACACGTAAGGGAGAATTGGAAGGACGGACATCTCGAGGTCCTTTACGACAACTGCGAGGAGATCGAGGCAGTGCCTTACGATATGATGGTATCGGGCGCTGACAGCAAGGCGGTAAGCCAGCTCCGTCTTTGGAAGGCGAGAGATATAAACAGCTTTAATATGAAGCTGTTTACGCAAGGACAGTATACAAAGGCGGTTGAGGAAAGCACTAACGCGGAGACGATTTCAAAGGTTTTATATCCTTCGGATAATCATATTGAGGGTAAGCTCTTACGTCTTTCTCAGCAGTATTTCCTCGTATCGGCTTCGTGTCAGAGTATTATCCGCGACCATATGGCAGTTTACGGAACGCTTGACAATCTCCCCGATAAGGTGGCTATCCATATCAACGACACTCACCCCGCTATGTGTATCCCCGAGCTTATGAGAATACTCGTTGACGATTATTACTACTCGTGGGATAAGGCTTGGGATATGGTTACCAAGATATGCTCTTATACCAACCATACGGTAATGCCCGAGGCACTTGAAACGTGGAGCGAGGATCTGTTCCGCTTGAAGCTTCCGAGAATTTATATGATAATTCAGGAGATAAACGAAAGATTCTGTAAGGAAGCATGGAAGTCCTTCCCCGGAAACTGGAACAGAATAACCAAGATGAGCATTATAAGCTACGGTCAGGTTCGTATGGCAAATCTTTGCGCTGTCGGATGTCATTCAGTTAACGGCGTTTCAAAGCTCCATTCCGATATCTTGACGAAGTCAATATTCAAGGATTTCTACGCAATGTATCCCGATAAGTTCTGCAACGTTACGAACGGTATCGCTCACCGCCGTTGGCTTTGCTACTCAAACCCCGGTCTTGCTAAATTGCTTGACGATACCATCGGTACGGGTTACAGACACAATCCCGAGGAGCTTGCCAACTTTGCGAATTATGTGAATGACGCGGCTGTTCTTGAGCAAATGAGAGCTATAAAACACGCGAACAAGATAGCATTTGCTGAAAGGGTATTCAAGAATACGGGTAAGACTATCGATACGCACTCTTTCTACGACGTTCATATCAAGAGATTGCACGAGTACAAGAGACAGCTTCTTAACGTACTGAATATCATCAGCCTTTACCTTGACATAAAGGATAATCCCAACAAGGAGTTCCAGCCTCAGACGTTCTTGTTTGCGGCTAAGGCGGCTCCGGGATATTATATGGCTAAAAACATCATTAAGCTTATCTACTGCCTTGGCAAGGAGATCGAAAGCGATCCCGTCGTCAGAGAAAAGCTTGCCGTTGTATTCCTTGAGAACTACAACGTAAGTATGGCAGAGGCACTCGTTCCCGCGGCAGAGCTTTCCGAGCAGATATCTCTTGCGGGTAAGGAAGCAAGCGGCACGGGCTGTATGAAGCTTATGATAAACGGAGCTATGACTATAGGTACGCTTGACGGAGCTAACGTTGAGATGCTTGATGCAGTCGGAGATGAAAATATGTATATCTTCGGACTTACAAGCTCCGAGGTTGACGACCTGTGGCTTCGCGGATACAACAGTGCTGAGTTCTACTCCAATAACGAGAAGCTTCGCCGCATAATCAACGCGCTTAACGTAGGCTTTGCGGGAGAGTCCTTCCACGATATAGCAAATTATCTGCTCACAGGACAGGGAATTGCCGATCCTTATATGTGCCTTGCGGACTTTGAATCTTACCGCACCACTCACGAGCGCGCTATAAGAGATTATCAAAACAAGGATAAGTGGAACAGAATGTCGCTTCTTAACGTTGCGGCATGCGGATATTTTGCGGCTGACCGTTCTATTAATGAATATGCCGCTAACATCTGGAACATCAAAAGACTTACAGACAAATAATTCGATATAAGGATATACCGAATGCTTACTAAACTTTGTTCAACGGCAGACGTAATGCCCAAAATAACAAAAAAGGTTGACGGAAAGGACGCCTCGACAAGAGGCGCTTTTCCGTGCGGAAGCAAGATAGAGTTCACCGTCGAGACACCAAGGGCGCTTGGGGCTTCGGCGGTGGTTCTTCGTATTGCGGAGGACGGCTGTCAATATACTGATATTCCTCTTGATTTCAAGCTTATGGAAAAGGGGATTGATACTTATTCAACCGTGCTTGACACGGAAAAGCTTTGCGGAAGTCAGGAAAACGGACTTTTTTATTATGAATTTTTATTCCTGCGCGGCAACGATACGCTCTTTACCGATACTTATAATTTCGTAGATTATACACTTGAAAACAGCTCGGGCGGAAATTTCATACTGCTCATTCATAATCACGATTACGTTACCCCCGAATGGTTTAAGGGACGAATAATGTACCACGTCTTCGTGGACAGATTTTACAAGGGCGATGGCGAGGTAGGAAGCAGAGACG
>JAZOON010000145.1:0-20903 GCA_045655045.1 Eubacteriales bacterium
ATTAAAATACTCCTCTTGCTTCATAACCACGCTATCCGCGCAGAAAGGACGGCTTCCGTCGTTCAGCATCTGTGGAGAGGTTCCGTAATTGTGTACGGAAATAAAATCCAATTTAAGGTCGTTATTCTTTACGTAATCAAGAAATCCACCGAGGAAAGGATGACGGTGCGCGAGAGCGGGACCGCCTATCTTTATATCCTCGGACACTCGGCGAACTCCGTTCTGAAACGCTTCGTACATCTTGCAGTATTCGACCAACCGAGCTTCCACCGCATCTCTGGGAAGCTCGGAAAGAAAGAAAATGGATATATCGGGCTCGTTGAAGCATTGACATCTCCATTTTTTTACGGCTTCAATACCGTATCTTTCCACGTTATGCTTGGTATACTCGTAGCAAATATTCTCCCAGAGCTTAATATCCCGCGGAGGAGACGTGTTCCACATTTTTCCTTTATAACGCGTCTTCCCTTTCGCGGCGGTAGTTTTATTCGCCGTAGTTAAGGCGATGCAATCGGGTATACCCGCATATGCCAGCAAAATATCATATCCTCTGTCAACGAGATAGTCAAGCCTCAGATCGCTTACGCGGAAGTCGAATTTGAGATCTCCGTCCTCGTCCAAGTACACGATATCCTCGAACATGGTATAAATACGGACCGTTCGTATCGCGCCGTCCTCAGCCATACGGTCAAGTATCCGTTTTCCCCACGGGTCCTCAACGGCATCCGTAGGATGAAAAACGCAGCCATTCCAAAAATTATTCAAATTCCTTACGGAAGTATTACCTATCAGCATCGTAAGACCGCCTTTCAAAATTTCAAATCATCGTAACAAAGTATTTTTTCAACCGTTTTTTCAAGTGTGCGAGCGTCAGCGCGCCTCACTCCGTCCCCGCAACGAGCGTAAGCCTTTTCACACATATCCGTTCGGTAAAAAGTAAGGCTTACGGTCGCAGGCTCGTCTAACCTATAAAGAGAGACGTTCTTATAATTTTCAATAGCGGTTTTTATCGTATTTACGAGAATTTCATCCGCGTTGTCATAACACTCGGCAAAATTGCGACATGTCGCTTTTTTCACCGCTCCGCAGTAAATATCGGGAATATATTCCTTTGCCTGCGTACACGCCACCTCATCGCCGATGCAGGCAACAGTTGGGATACCGTAAGCACCGCAAACAAGTGCGTGCATTGACAGCTCACTCATTTCAATTCCGTTTACCTTGTGACAGAACCATTGCTTTGAGTTTATCGTATGGTCAAGAAATCCGCCGATAGTACCCGCACGCGCATGAGAGCCGAGCTCGATAAGACAGTCAATATCGCCGTTGAGTGTGAGCGCTTGCCAATCGGGCAGACTGCATTTTATCGCTCTTTTGTTTATTGCGTCCTCGCGTACATTGCCGCCGCCCGCGTGTCCGTCAATATAGTAGACCTTGTCAGCTCCCGCGTCTATACAGGCGGTGACGGCTGAATTTATACTTTTGCAAAGCAGCTCGCATGCGATACTGTATTTTTCATCGGACTTGTTCATAAAAACAATGTCGGTAACGCCGCTGATTCCCTCAAGGTCTGTAAAAATAAATACGTTCATACTATTTCCCTTCTACTGCTTCAAGAATACCTTTAAGATATCCGATAGCAAAAAGTCTGCCAAGCGCGTCGTAGCCTGCGAACGTCGATGTCTCGCCTGCCATGGTTGGAACGTGGTCACACCGAATAGGCACGTTTACGCCGTTTTTAACGTAGGTCTTTATCAGCTCTGCCATTACGATATCTCCATTGTCGTGGAAGGTTTCGCGGAAATGCTCTGGCGTACCCGTCGTATTGCGGAAATGGATAAAGAATATTTTGTCGGCAAAATCCTCTATGACCTTTGTTAGATCCTCGCCCATTATAAAGTAATTTGCCTGACACATGGTAATTCCGAGGCTGTCGCTCTTGACGATATCGTATACCGCCTTTTTGATATTAGCCTTGGAAATCATAATACGCTCAACGTCGCCAAGACGGGGGACTGGCGGATCGTCTGGGTGGAGCGCAAGCTTAATGCCGTATTTTTCCGCCTCGGGAATAACGGCTTTGATGAAATAAGTATAGTTATTCCAAAGCTCATCTGCGGTTATCTTTGCGCCCGTGGGCTGAAAATCCGCCATGTTGAACTCGGTTACCTTTGCGCCGCCTCTTTCGATAAATTCGTTTGACGTGCGCAACCAACCGATGTGAGCCATGAAATTAAAGCAAATAGTATCAATATTCAAGTCGCGCATAATCGGAAACATCTTGATGACCTTTTCGATGCTTGCGTCCCTCTGAATGTCACCCGCTTTGATATGGTCGTGAACCTCGTTTGGCATGGGCTCTATTATCACGGGGGTTATACCGAAATCGGTAAATCTTTTGTGTACCGCTTCCCAATGTGATCTGTCAGTGAGATCAAAGGTGTCGTCCTCGGGCAAGCGTATTACGCCGTGGCGTACTCCGGACTGAAGCGCGATATCCCACGTAGCATCGTGCTGACTTCTGAAATAATCTGTTATGATCATATTCTTACACTCCGCTCAAGGTCAAAAATCCGCCGTCAACAGGAACTGTAATACCCGTGACGAAGCCTGCGGCTCTGTCGTCAATGAGCCAACGGATACAACCGCACATATCGCTTGCTTGTCCGAATTTCTGCATGGGAGTATGGTCGATAACGTCCTGACCTCTCTTGGTAAGTCCTTCTTCTGGAGTGCCGAGTATGAGCTTGCTTCTGTCGTTTATGATAAAGCCGGGAGCAACGGCGTTTATGCGTACTCCGGTGTGAGCAAAATACGCCGCAAAGCTTTGCGTGAAGTTTGCCACTGCCGCCTTACTCATGGCGTAAGCAAAGTTTCTTGTCAGAGGGCAGTATGTATTCATTGAGGCAAAGTTTACGATACTTCCGCTACCTTGCTTTGCCATGTACTTTGCGAATGCGAGAAGGGGATAAACCGTTCCCATGGTGTTGAGCTTGATAACGCCTTCAAAGGCTTGCATATCTACGTTGTAAAGACCGACGAGGTCATCGGGGCGGTCAGCCTCAAGCTCGCGAGGGTCGAATTTTGTTATTTTAGGCTGAGCCTTTGAGTTGTTTCCACCCGCACCGTTAATAAGAAAATCGCATCTGCCGTACTTTTCAATTACCTCGGCGGCAAAAGCGTCAACAGCCGTCTTGTCGGTAACGTCGCAAGCATAGGTTGCGCAATTTCCTCCGTTTGCCTTTATCTGCTCGGCTACTTTTTCAGCGTTCTCAACGGCTCTGTCCGCCAGAACTACAAATATACCGAGAGAAGCGAGGTCCTTTGCAACCTCGGAACAAATAATTCCCGCAGCTCCGGTTACAACAGCGATTTTTTCGTTAAAATAATTGTCCATGTTTTTAACTCCTTTATGTATTTATTTTATTCTTTGCGTTTTGGTAACATATGTTGCTGACTATTTCTCCCTGTATCTCAAACGGAAGCTCCCAATCGCCGATTGTATTCTGCTCGTCTATCCAGCAGCAGAGCAAGCGACGGAAATAGTCGTGACGCATAAACGATAGTACGCTCCGTGAATCCGTAGTCATACCGATAAACTGAGACAGAACCCCGAAGGACGCTATGCAAGAAAGGGTATTACGTATGCCAAGCGCATGATCGCACCACCACCAAGCAGGACCGAGTTGAACTTTAGAGGGCGTGCCATCCTTCGCAAACGAGCCTTGCATAACTGCGAGTGGTGCTTGGTCACTCATATTGAGAGGAAATAGAACTGTGTCGGGCAAATCGCCGTCCGACTCCATTTTGCCTAAGAGATCGCAAACGCTTAGTATATCAAAGCTATTTCCGACGGCTGCGTATCCGCCCGCAGGTCCCGCAAGCTTCAATAAACGCGAGCTTGTTTTTCTTTTTGCGCCAAGGTGTAACAAAAGCGTCCAATTTCGCTTAGCATACTCAACGCCGAGACGCTTGAGTATTTCCGCACTCTTGCCGTCGGTATTGTTTGCGAAAAAGTCTGTATCAAGCGCGTGGTCGGCAAATCTACAGCCTGCCGCCGAGAATTTGTCGAGCATCACGGCAATTGCTTTTACGTAAGACTCGGTATCGTTAATATCCATTCCCGTTACCTTTTTCAACTTCATGATAAGCTCTGCCGTGGGGGCGAGAAGATTATCACCTCTCAGCGAGGGAGCTAGACGTTTGCCGTCAAAGACGGACAAGTCGTCAAACAGTGAGGCTACGGGAGATTGATATTCGATATTGAAGCGGGAAAGAATCGCGTTGTTGGAATACTCAGAGGAATTCAGCCTTTCTCCTGTCGCCTCGTAAATGTGCTTAGCGTTATCTTTGCTTGGAATTTCCTCAATATCGAAAATTCGGGATAGTTCCATTCGCGACCAATCGTATACGGGATTTCCCGCAAGATAGGGAAAAACGCAACAGAATTTCTCGAATTTTTCGTAGTGTGAGGCATCACCCGTGATATAATGTTCGTCGATACCGCATATGCGCATGAGACGATGTTTATAGGGGTCTGATTCCAGCCAAAGCTCCGTAATATTATCAAAGCGGCGGTCACTCGAGATATCCGCAACTGAAACGTGGTTGTGATAATCGATGATTGGAAAATCCTTTGCAAATTCCGCATAAAGCCGCTGCGCGTTTTTACTTTTCAATAAATACGTTTCCGTCATAGTCTTATTCAACCCTCTTTGATTTTTTAAGTTGACACAATTATAACACAAATATAATAGTGCGACAATTACAAATACGATAATTTTTAACACTATTCGCTCATATTTCGTTGACAATAACAACGATTTATGATATTATATATACGAGGTGACTTAATATGAAATTTGAATATGAGAAGCAACAACCCGATTTTGCCATAAAAGCCATCAGCATTTTGAAGGTATCCAGAAACAAGGATTACAGTTATTCATACCGCAACGGACGACTCAAGCACGGATTTATTTACACCGTCTGCGGAACGATGCAATATGCCTTTGAGGATAAGAGAATTTGTGTAAAGTCCGGAGAGCTTATTTTCATCCCCCAGAGCTGCTCGTATTACAACACTTATCTTGAGAATAACACAGAGACAAAAATTGTACAATTTGACCTTTTATACGGAGAGCTTCCGCAATATCTTTCAGAGCCCATAAAGCTCGAGGTTCCGAACGCTTCCGAGCTTATCGACGCTTTTTTTAGCCTTACGCGAAGGAGCTACTCCAATCCCACCTTTCACTACATGTCCTGCTTTTATGATCTTTTATGCAAGATAGACGATTTTTACTTTCACATACCCACCAAATATAAAAAGGTGAAACCCGCGCTTTCCGAAATATCCGAGTATTACAACCAAAACCAAAGCATTGCGTATTACGCTGGGCTGTGTGACATGAGTGAGGTGAATTTCCGAAGGCTGTTCAAGGAGTATACGGGCAAATCTCCCGTTGAATACCGTAACGATATCCGACTGAAAAACGCAAGAATAAAGCTGCAAAGCGGAGAATACAACGTCTCCGAGGCGGCATATGAATCAGGCTTTTCCAACTTGTCGTTTTTTATTCGCCTTTACAAGAAGAAATACGGACATACCCCCAAAAAAGAATAAGACTGCGAATGGCGCAGCCTTATTCTTTTTGTATTTTTTTGTTTTTTCTACGGTATTTTGATGGAGATATACCATCGTTATATTTACAAAACAGCCGAGAAAAGTAATTTACACCCGACAGCCCTACCGCCTCGGCGATCTCCGTTATGGTCATATCCGTTTCTTTCAAAAGCTTTTTGGAACATCGCAAGCGATAATGATTAACATAGTGAATAGGCGAAATCTTCATATCCCGCACAAATATTTTGTGCATATAATTTACCGACAGATGGACGAGCCGCGCAAGCTGTGGCTCGTCTATATACGATGCGTAATTTTCGTGAATGTGATCGAGTATCTGCTGTGTATAGGGAGATATTCTCTGAAGAACGTCACAATATTCGGTAGCGGAATGAAGCGCCAACAGCTTGAAAAATCCACTCAGCAAATAAAGCTCTTCATCGTTATCTGCATAGTTTTGAAGATCGGTCAAATTATCGAATACAGATGTCGCCTTATCCATATAGGTACATGGAAACACCTTGTTTTCAACAGAAAATCCCGCGTTTTCAAGAAACGCTCTTATATCGGCACCGTCAAACTTTATCCACATCTGTCTGAATTCGGCACAGTCATTCTTTAACGTATAGCGTTGCGGCATATCAGGTATCATCAGAAGAATACAGGGTGCTTCAAACGGAATATCATTGTACACCCCGCTACCAGAAATCACATACTGAAGCACGTAAATATCTCTGTGCATAAGCTTACTGTCATATGGCGGAGAAAGCTGACATTTGCCTATCTCAAGAACACGTACAGGCTTGTTTCTTGCCTTATGAGGAAAATATATATCCGCATTGAGCGGGCTGAAAAACACCTTGTACATATAACTTTCTCCTTCCTTTTATTTCAGTATTTAAAGAATAGCACATTTTTTTAAAATTGTCAACAAAAAAGGAGTGAAATGTGCTAATATAGGTGTACAATGTTTATGGACAACCTTATGCTCAACATGATAAAATTATGAAAAACACATAGGGGGATTTTTATGTACGATGTTTTTTCTATGAAGGATTATAGCTTTCCTGATGACTTTCTTTGGGGTTCGGGATATTCAGGGCATCAGGTCGAGGGCAATAACGTTAACAGCTATCGATGGTACAGAGAACAAAAGGGACACACACTCGAAAAGTCAGGTCTTGCTTGCAACAGCTACGAGATGTATATGGACGACGTGGAGCTTGTAAAGAACCTCGGGCACAGAGCGTTCAGAACATCTGTGGAGTGGAGCAGAATAGAACCCGACGAGGGACAATTCGACGAGGCGGCACTCCTGCACTACATCAAATTCTTTTCTGCTTTGAAAGAACGAGGAATAAAGGTATTCGCTACGTTAGTACACCTATCTTTCCCCACATGGTTTTATAAGATAGATCATTTTAAGTGTCTTGATAATCTCAAATATTTTGAAAGATATCTCGAATACGTAGTTCCGAGGTTGGCACCTTACGTTGATTTCTGGAATGTTCTTAACGAAAGCAATCTAACAGGCGACGAATATAAATTGGGAGCTCTTGCCTTTCATGCAAGAGGATACCACGTAATAAAAAAATACTCCAACGCACCCGTGAGCTCGGCGCACGCTTTGGTACAGTATGTTCCGCTACGTTATCACGATCGATGGGACAAGGCAGCCGCGGAGCTTTGCGACCTGAAAAATAACGAATACTTTTTTCACGCCATTCGCACAGGTGAGACAGTATACCCCGAGAGAGACGTACAATACAACAGCGAGCTAAAGGGAGCCGCGGATTTTTGGGCGGTGAATATGTACGTTCGTGATATGGTTGACTCAAGAAAAAAGAGGTTTAACGGCAAGAGGTACGATCACAAGCTTCTCAAGATGATAGACATGGACTTTTATCTTGAGGAAATGGATCCCGAATGTATTATTGCCAATACCACAAGACTTTCCGATAAACCCATATACATAACGGAAAACGGCTGTAGCTGTAACGACGACCGCTTCAGAATAGTATTCCTTTCACTGTACCTTTCGGCAGTATCCGAGGCTATCCGCATGGGAGCGAATATAAGGGGATATCTGTACTGGTCACTCATGGACAATTATGAATGGACAAGCTTTAAGCCAAGATTCGGACTTTGCCACTGCGATTTCGAGACGTTTGAGCGAACGCCCCGACCCAGCGCTCACTTTTATCGTGAGATCATTCAAAACAACAGGTTTGACCAACAGATACTCAGAAAATATCTGTGTGAATTACCCTCACTCAAAAACGATTGAAAGCTTGCATTGAACGCAATATGAATCATACGACGTTTTAACATAAAAATGAGTTTTTCCAAAAAAGCATAATTAAAAAGCGAAACTGAAGATCCCACATTTTTCGAGGAATTGGAGGTTTCGCTTTTTCTCGGAGCAATATCCTTTTGCAAGTTTCTAAGACGCAAAAAGGTCTGCGCCTATCACAAAGTATGGCTATAAATGATATAATATGGCAAGAATTTGACATTGCAAGGCATAGCGAGATATGATATAATTAAGATAAAAAATGATGGTAACTGTATAAACTTTTGTAAGTATGGGAGATAGATCATGAGATTTCACGAAAGGAAAGATTACTTCAAGATCGACGAACAGGTAGTCATAAAATACCGTAAGACATCCAAACCTATAAAGCTTCACGGACATGATTATTCGGAAATAATGTATGTCGTAAGCGGCTCGGGAATACACACCATCGGAGAAAGCGAATACAAATTTGTCAGCGGAAGTCTGTTCTTTATCCCCAGCGGAGTCGGACATATGATATCATTTGATCAGGAAACGGAATATTACGATATTCTTATGACGAACGAGACCGTCGAAAGCATGAGCGATATCTACGAAAAAGGCGATAGAACGCCAACGGCAAAGCCTGAAATAGTATCGAATTGCACCGCAAGTGCTTATTCAAAAATGTGTGAGATCTGCTCCATGGCGTATAACGAGTATGAGGGCGGCTTTTTCGGTTGCTCGGACATACTTCTGGCGCAGATAAGGATAATGTATGTGTTTCTTTTACGTTACGCGGGAGAGATAGAGCTCAAGCAAACAACTCCGAACAAGCGTTTAGCTATGCCACAGATACTTGACTATGTGAATATCCATTATAAAGAGCCAATTAAGATGTACGAGATATCCCAGACTTACGGATATTCCCCGAACTATTTCTCAAAGCTTTTCAAGAAAAACTTCGGAATAAGCTTTTACGAGTACATTCATAAAAAACGCATAGCAAGCGCCAAGGAATACCTAAAAATATGCGATAATTCCATAGACGAAATATGCCGTGCAGTGGGATATTCAAACAATAATGAATTCTACAAAAAATTCAAAGAATATACGGGTATGACTCCTTCAAAATACAGAAACGAGAAAAAGAAAGACAGAAACAAATCTGACCTGTCGTTTTCAAAACAATAAAAAAAGACTAAAAGGAAGAACTATGTGTAGATCATTCGATGTGGGCGAGACGCGTCACAGAGCAAGACCGTTCTGGTCGTGGAATACCGAGGTGACGCCGGAAAAGGTGCGCTCGCAGATAAAAATGTTTTCGGATATGGGAATGGGCGGCTTCGTCATTCATTCAAGAAACGGCTTAAGAACGGAATATATGGGAGAGCGTTTTATGGATATGGTAAGACTGTCCGTAGAATACGCCGAGTCTCTCGGTCTTAAGGTCTGGCTTTACGACGAGGACAGATGGCCCTCGGGTAACGGCGGCGGAAAAGTGACCTCGGACAGACGCTTCAGACAACGATCCCTCATAATTTCAAGAAATCTTCCCGAAAATTTGGGAAACAGAGATAAAAACGAGGATTACCTCGTGGCGGCTTATAGGCTGAATTTCAACTCCGAAGGCGTTTTGGAAGATTACGGTATCTCCGAAGATGAGTGCGGCGACGTTTACGCCTACGTTCATATAGAGGACGATAATCCAAGATATAATTGGCAATCAAACGTTGATGTGCTTAATAAGGATGCCATAGCCAAATTTATAGAAACTACCCACGAGAAATATTACCGCGAGCTTGGGAAATATTTTGGGAACACGATTGAGGCGATCTTCACGGACGAGCCTCAAGGAACGAGAGCAGTGTACGCCGACTATTCCGATCTTTCACTGTTCACGCAAGCGCAGATAATGTGGACCGACGATCTTCCCGACAGCTACGAAAAAGAATTCGGAGAGGATATAATCGCCCATATACCGGCAATACTGTGGGAATCAACGAACAGTCCGCGAGTAAGATACCGCTACCACGAGCATTGCGCGAAGCGTTTCAAGGAAGCGTATACCGAGCAGATTGGAGCTTGGTGCAAGACTCACGGTATAGCCTTTACGGGACATTTCATTTACGAGGAGAGCTTCAGCGCTCAGACCGTATGCACGAAGGACGTTATGAGATGTTACGCTGACGAGGATATCCCCGGTATAGATAATTTACAGGGAAAATTTGAGTTTACCACAGCTCTGCAATGCCGATCCGTTGCAAAACAGTACGGAAAAAAGCGTATTATGTCCGAGCTTTACGGAGTTAATAATTGGGATACCTCCTTCAGAGAGTATATAGAGCAGGGGGCGTGGCAGACGGCGTTGGGAGTTACCGTCCGCGTGCCGCATCTGTCTTGGATGTCTATGCTCGGAGAGGGCAAGAGAGATTACCCCGCAACCTTCAGCTATCAATCTCCTTGGTATCTCGACACCTGTTTGTTAGAGGATTTCTTCTCAAGGCTACATACCGTCCTTGAAGAGGGACTGCCAAGAACGGAAGTAGGCGTTATACACCCCATTGAAAGCTTTTGGACCGTGTGCGGTCCCGCGGACAAAACTTCTCGGACGTGCAAGGCGCGGGACGAGGAATTTTCAAAGCTATTTGATTGGATGTCTCTTGACGGTATTGATTTCGACCTTATAAACGAGGCTCTTCTTCCCTCTCAACTGAATATCGAGGAAGGCGCGGCTTTTATCGGAAAGATGAAATACGATACGGTCATCGTTCCCAACTGCATAACTCTTCGCTCAACCACGCTTGAAGCTCTGTTGCTTATGAAAGAAAACGGCGTAAGAATAATATTCGCGGGAAGCACCCCAAGTCTTGTAGACGGAATAGCCGATAACTCTGCCGCAATATTCGCGCAGAGCTGCGCGCAGGTCGAATACACCTACGAGGGCATTACCTCACAGCTGGCGCATCACCGCGCCTTCGAGCTTGTCGGTAAATACTCGGGCAATTACGTTTTCAGCGATATAGACTATAACGGCAGCCGTTGGCTGTTCCTTGCTCCAGCGAAAAAGGTTGAGGATAAAGAGGACTCGGAAGCGTACGCACACACCTTAAAGATAAAAGGAAGAGTAGCTCCGTCAGTATACGACGCAATGACAGGAGAGGTGCGAACACCGGAATATAGCTATTCGGGCGACTGCACGTATATTTATTTGCCTCTTTATGGGTACAGCACCTTGCTTTTGCGCCTTGAGAATAAGGAGCAGCCGTGTCAAAGCGTTGTCAGACCACCTGAAAATGAGTTTCCTATAGAACTTGCGAGCACCCTGACGTACAGCAGAGCCGAAGAGAACGTAATGCTGCTGGATATGGCGGAGTATTCCTTTGACAAAGAGACGTATCTGCCTGTTACGGATATAATGCGGATAGACACCGAGTGCAGAAAACATTGGTCTCAAAGCAGCCTGACAGGTAAGCTGTCTCCGCAACCATGGAGCGTTACCGATGAAAACCCGCGCAGACTTTATCTGCGGTTTAGATTTGACAGTGATACAGAGGCGAAATGCCGTCTCGCGTACGAAAGGCTGGAAAATCTGTGGCTAAACGGCGAAAAAGTTGAGATAAAGCGAGAAGATTGGTTCGTTGACGAGGATATTTCCGTACTGACGCTCCCTACCCTTCGCATGGGAGAAAACGTTATCGACACAGAGGTGGATATATCAAACACATACGGAGCTGAACCTATGTATCTTATCGGAGATTTTGACGTAGACCTTAAGGGAATATTCCCCACAGTTACGAAAAGATCAGACAAGATCGCTTTTGGAAGTATTACCCATCAAGGAATGCCGTTTTACGGTGGCAGCTTGACTTATCGTTCAGATGTCGAGCTTGAAGAGAACGGAACGTTGCGAGTATCCGTAAATTATTACAGATGTGAGTTTCTGAAAGTTCTGCTTGACGGGGTACACAAAGGAGATATCATTCTACCACCCTATGCCGTGGAGATAAAGGACGTAAGCCGCGGTAAGCACACGCTGGAGCTCGTCGCGGTGGGCAACAGGCATAATACCTTCGGTTCCCTTCATTGGGGTATTGAGGACAGCTATTACGGTCCTTCCCATTGGCACAAGTACGGAGATGCGTATAGCAGAGAGTACCGTCTGCGTGATTTTGGAATTATGAAATGTCCTGAAATTACTTTATTGTATTAAACAATTAAGAAAGGAAAAGCTATGACAAACAACTTGATAAAAGAAAAAAGCGGGTCGCGTTTGTTTACGGCAGACAGCGAGCTGAACATGAAGCTTTGCGGCTCCTTGGCGGATGCCGTCCGTTTTATCGAACGCAATCAGATATGCGAGGTTGGTCTTTGGCAGAAGTTTGTTGACGTATTCAGAAAGCACGAGGATTTTGAAAACGACGTATGGCACACCAGCTGGAGAAGTGAATTCTGGGGTAAGATGATGCGCGGAGCGTCTATGGTGGTAGCGTACACCAAGGACGACAATATGTATAAAATACTCGAAGGCTCTGTAAGAGATATCCTGTCCGCAGAGGACGGGCTCGGAAGAATATCAGGTTACCCCGCAGAGCGTGAGTTTGAGCGTTGGGATATCTGGGGACGTAAATACGTTATGCTCGGTATGATGTATTTTATGGAGATATCCAAGGATGAGAGCCTGAACAGAGAGCTTATAGCGTCAATGCAAAGACAGGCAGATTACATAGTAGAGCGAATAGGCGAGGGAAAGCTTGATATACGCAACTGCTCAAAGCATTGGGAAGGACTGAATTCCTGCTCAATACTTGAGCCTATGGTAAGACTTTACCGTCTTACGGGAGAGGAAAGATATCTGAAATTCGCCGAGTACATAATCTCCACGGGATTTATCAAGTCGGCAAATCTTATAGAGCTTGCGTATGCCGATGAAATAGCGCCATATCAGTACCCCGTGGTAAAGGCTTATGAGATGATGTCTTGCTTTGAAGGTCTGTTACAATACTATTGCATCACGGGTATTGAAAAATATAAAACCGCGGTTATTAATTTCGGACGCAAAATAGTTGAGAACGAAATAAGCATAATAGGCTGTAGCGGCTGTACTCACGAGTTGTTTGATCACACAGCAGTAAAGCAGACTCAAACGGATTACGACGGAATAGTTCAGGAGACGTGCGTTACGGTGACGTGGATGAAGCTTGCCGCGGCGCTTCTTGAGCTGACGGGAGACGTTACTTATGCAGACTGTATCGAGCAGTCGTTCTATAATAGCTATATGGGAGCAATGAATACCCAAAGAGTTCCCGCGTTTCACGAAAAAATCGACGTAGTACCGCAAATATTGCCGTTTGACAGCTACAGTCCTCTGACCGCCGATGTGAGAGGTCGTCAGGTAGGAGGCTTTAATACCTTTGAGGATAAGACCTTCTACGGCTGTTGCGCTTGTATCGGCGCGGCGGGCGCGGGTATTATCCCCCGTTTTGCCTTACTCAGACAGGATAACGGAATAGTCCTCAACTACTACGAAAACGGTGTTATAAACACAAAAACTCCCAACGGAAACGACCTTACTCTTAATATGAACACAGCCTATCCCTACGACGGACGGGTGGAGCTTTCTGTATCCGTCGCAGCCTCGGAGAGCTTTTCGGTAACTCTGCGTGTTCCCGCGTGGTGCAGAAGCGCAACGCTTACCGTAAACGGAGAAAAGACGCGCGTAAAGACAGGCTATAATACCTTAGAGAGAGTATGGACGGATGGAGACGTTATAGTTCTCGATATGCCTATGACCGTGGAGAGAGTGCTTCCCCCGAACGACGCCTTGAACGCAGACGTATTCGCCGCATATCGTTACGGTCCCGTTGTTCTCGCGGCAGATAAGAGAATCACAGATCCCAACGCGGTACTTGACATAAGATGTGACGAGAGCGGAACAGTAGAGTCCACCTCTGCGCTGTGTCTAGAAATCCCCGAGGCGCAGATATGCCGTGAGGTGACGCTTACAGGCGGCGAAAAGATACGGCTTATAAATTACTCCTCTGCAGGAAAAACTTGGACTGACGCATCAAGTTGTGCCGCGTGGCTAAAAAGAAAGTAATTTTTTGCGTGGAATTATATGATATAAACAAGGAATATCGTGACATTGTATTTATTTTTTCACTATGATATAATTAAGTTGTAAGATTATAATATTAGCAAAAATTATAATTTCAGCGAAAATTATTCAAACAAAATATTCAATAAAGAAAGGAGGAGCAGGGTGTGCGCAGTCAGTTTGCGCGCAAAAGAGCACCCGACAGTTTTTTGGAACAAAGCTCTTGGAATAAGAGCAAAAATAAAACAACAATAAAAAACACAAAGGAGAACAATTATGAACACTAAAAAGAAATTTTTATCATTCGCGTTGGCTTGTCTTATGTTGACATTGACGTTCAGCGCGACGATCCCCGTTTTTGCGGCTGACGCTAACGCAGTTGCTCGGATAGGCTCTACCACGTATACCAATTTAGACACTGCGTTCGAAGCGGCTACCGCAGGACAGACGGTTGAGCTGTTGAAATCAGAAATCACCGTTGATAAAATGAATACTGCAAATACCGCAGCGTTCACCGTTAAGCCTGTAGCAGGTCTTGACTCCGTTAAAATTATGATGACCGACGATTCAATAGTATCCTCATCCTCATCTAAAGCCAATAATATCACTTTTGAAAACATAAACTTCGAGCAAACCGCCAAAAAATCCAATGGTGAAACTGATAATACCGCTGTATTAGTACAGGTTAGAGGCAACAGCACGTATACATTCAACAGATGCACTTTCACCTCAAGCGTTTTGCCCAATTGGGAGTCTAACGGGCAGACCGGTAATTTCGCATCTCTTTTTATTGCAAACGGAACTAGCACTTATGCAGTATGCGGCATCTTGAATTTGAACGATTGTGTTATTGATTATCAAAATGAAACTTCCTCTATCTCTATGTTTTCAGTTCACAACGATGGTTTTACCTTTGAAGTAAATATCAACAACACACAAATTAACGTTGCCGGTAACCAACCCATATTCCGTATGTCTTCTAAAATGACCGTTAATATGA
Source organism: Eubacteriales bacterium (assembly GCA_045655045.1). Taxonomy (GTDB): domain Bacteria; phylum Bacillota; class Clostridia; order Oscillospirales; family CAG-272; genus HGM12713. The sequence continues at coordinate 14,996 of JAZOON010000145.1, forward strand.
CGGGAAATACTACGGTAAAAAATAACGGCGGTGACTATACTGGAAGCTTTATTACCGAGGCTATATATAACAATGCGGGTCGCCATGGCGGAACTATAAATATTCTGAACGGCAAGACCTACGGCGGTTTTGAAGCTCCCACTTTCGTTGAGGGAGCATCGGTTAGAACGACTGCCGGCTCCAACGGCTTACGCTTCAAGGCTTCATTGCCCGCTTCCGTTATCGCTAATGAGGATGTTACCGAATACGGTATGCTCTTCGCCAGAACGGCAAGCGTTTCGGGTGAGTTTACAGAGACAGCTCTCGCAGACGGAACTTACATAATGTCAAAGGCAGATACGGCCAAGACCGTTGACGGCGTATTTACCTTTGCTCTTACCGGCATTGCCGAGGCGGACTACAATACTATGTATTCTGCAAGAGCCTACGCTAAGTACAACAGTTGTAAGGCTACCATACTCGTTTACTCAACCTACACGGTAGCTGATAACAGCCGCAGTCTCGCGGGCGTTGCTAAAATGGCAACGGAAGATTTCAGCCCGACCTACGACGCTGAAAACGGATATATCTGTAAGATAGCAGACGGCAAGTACAGCCCCTACGACAAGAATCAGCTCGCCGTTCTCACAACCTACGCAGACAAGTACGTGGCAGAATAACTTGGGGGTGACGTTATGAAAAAGAATTACAAGCTTCCCGAAATAGAGCTCGTTTGTCTTAACAGTGCCGACGTTATTTCGGTCTCGGTCACAGGTATCGGAGACAATGAAAACGACAATCTTGTCAGCGCGCTCAACCTTTAATCGAACAAGCTATGAATAAAATATTCAGCATATTTATCGCACTGCTTCTCTGTCTTTCCCTCTGCGCATGCAGTGGGGGAGAGACGGAGGGCTCGGACACTTCGGAAATCCTTAACGAGGAATCAACGGATGTCGGAGATCCCTCGACCGACGGTCCCGAAAGCCCCGAGGAACAAGCAAACGCCGGAATTGGCGACAACGACAAAGACAATTTAGTCAGCGTTACCGACATTTCAGCGCAATAAAAATGAGGTTATAAAATGAAAAAAACAAAATTATTTACAAGAATTACGGCTCTGATGTTAGTCCTTCTTATGGCGTTCAGCGTGGTCAGCTGCTCCAAGGATGAAGCAGTTGAAACAGACACAGATACAGATACGGTATCTACTGAAGCCGAGGAAACGGGCTACGTTGACACCTTTGACGTTCCCGATGCGGACTACGGCGGAAAGGCGTTTAATATTCTCGTCCGCGGCGGTAAGGAACATTCCGCCGATCTCGGTGCAAACGTTGACCCCGAGGAAGGCTTAACTACCTCGCACAGTATGGTTGACCGCGCGGTATACGAGAGAAACAAGACTATTGAAAATCAGTTCAATATTTCGTTCAAATTCTACAAAGAGGATAATGAGGCAGCTGTATATAACACTCTCACCAATTCTATGAGTATGCCCGACGCGTACGACCTCGTGGTCAACCACGGTCTTAAGACCTTTGACGCTATTATTGCCGGTTGCGCCGTGGACTGGAATACTCTTGAATGGGTAAATCTCAACAACTCCTGGTGGAACCAGAGCATCAGAACCAATTGGGCAACTCCCGCAGGCGCGGTATACGCGATGAACGGTGACCTCTCCTATATGTCTATAGGTAACAACAGCGGCATCTTCTGGAACAAGACCATATTCAACGACGCAACGGGACTTACCACTCCCTTGGAGCACGTCAAGGCAGGCACTTGGACCTACGCTAATTTCAAGCAGACTGTAATAAGCATCGACGCCGCTATGGACGGTGACGGAACGGGCAATCCGGCTACTGACAGCTTTGCGTACGCTACGCAGAGATACAGGGGTCCCGGAGTTATAGTTCCGTCTACGGGCGCTCAGTGGCTCGTTATGAACAACACAACGGGAATGTATGAGCTTGATATTGACAATTCGAGAGTTATAGACGCCATTCAGGATTATGTCGCATTGACGAAGAGCGCCTACACTTATTACTCCTCTCAGGGCATCGGAACTGCAGGAACGGGCACGAGAGCCATCTTTCTTGCAGGCAGAGCCGCTATGACCGAGGATAACGTCAAAAACGTTTCCGAATTCTCAAAGAACGGCTTGAACTTCGGCTTGGTTCCCAACTACAAATACGACGACCTCGGAACAGTCCCCAGCGTTATCGGCTCGGGCACAAACACCTTTATGGTTCCCAACAGCACCACTGAGGACAACAGAACCCGTATTTCCGTTATACTTGAAGCAATGGCATACTACGGGCAAAAGGACGTTATAAAGGCGTACTACACTCAGGTGCTTCAGTATCAGGCGTCTCCCACAGAGGATGACCGTCAAATGCTCGTTGAAATACACGACAGCGCGATAGTATCCTTTGCGGAATACCTTAACCCAGGCGACGTGACCTTTATGGTCTATAAGATAATAGAGGGAACGTATTCCGACGTATCGAGCGCTCTCCCAACTGTAAAAGGCTTGGCTCTTGCGGATCTTGACGGTTGGATGCAGGTAGACTCTAAAATGAAAAATTAAGCTTTGTACTCAGGCTGCCGCGCAACGATATATCCGTGCGGCAGCCTTTTTAAAAAAGGAGCAACTATGAAAAAAAGAATCTTATCACTTATTCTGTGTATCGCCTGCCTTCTCCCCTGTTTTGTGGGCTGTAACGGCTCGGACGATACGACAACGGACTTAGAAAATAACAATTCCGTCACTACCGAAGCGGATGAGTCGGAATCTACCGAATCACCGAATCCCTCAAAGCCGCAAACGTCCACCTACGAAAAGATAAATATGTGGACCTACAAGATGGAAAAAGGCGTTGGCGTCAGGGACCTCGTTATAAACACGGGTAAGGGCGGAGAGGATATACAGATAATTCAAATAACCGACCCCCACCTTTCATGGGTAAATGATACCGATCTTGAAGACGATACGATAAAAAACACATATGATACAAGAACATTTGGAAAGAACGGCAGTCACTGGAGCAATATGCAAAAATGCCTTGAGCTTACAAGTGACGCCGATCAGATAGTTATTACGGGAGATATATACGATTACCTTACGACCGAGGTGATAAACAAGGTTCAGGAAAGCGTATTCGCTCCCAACGCCGACAAGCTGATGGCATGTCTTGGCAACCATGAGGCGGTCAAGGCTATGGGCGAGGAGAATGAATACTATTGGAACGACGTACTCCCCGAGCGTATGGAAACTCTTGAGGAAAACTGGGTGAACGACGTTTACTATTCCAGCAAGGTTCTTGGCGAAAAGGTAATGCTCATACAGATGGACAACGGCGTCACGGGAAAATTCTGGGATGTTCAGGTAGATATATTTTCGGCTGACCTTGATAGAGCCAGAGCAAACGGCTATGCTGTACTTCTCTTCTATCATATCCCGATAGCTACGCTCAACTCAAACGACATAAACTCCAAATGCTGCGGTATTCAGGCAAGCGGCACGGAATCTTATTTTAATTTCTGCTCCACCGGAGCCGCCCCCGGCGGAAACGATGCCACGGGTAAGATATGTAGTCTTATATACTCAAACGGCGATATTATAAAGGGCGCATTTTGCGGACATAAGCACTCGGATTTCTATACCGAAATAAAGGCAACCGACCCGAATGGCAACTCCGCGCCTATCCCTCAATATATTCTTGCAGGAGCTTACGTCGGCGGAGGCCAAGTAATGAGAATTACCGTTAAATAAGAGAGGATATCTTATATGTGGACATTCAGCACGGACGAACGAACGGGTATATCGGTACGTGACGTGGCTATATCAACAGCCAAAGGCGGAAACGCCGTAACTATAATCCAGCTTACGGACGTTCATCTTAATTACTGTACCGACGCGGATCTGCAAAACCCGACCCTCAAAAGCACCTGGGAAAACAGAAATTGGCTCAGGATAAGCCGAGAGGGCGACGAATACATATCAAGGTCATTGAAAAATCTCAAAAGCTGTCTTAGCTTTATCGATAAAGTGCTTCCCTCTCAGCTTGTCGTAACGGGAGATATACTCGACTATCTTTCAGAAGGGGGCTTTGAGCTTGCAAATGAATATATCTTCAACCCCTATCCCAACACGTTAGCGTGTCTCGGCAACCATGAGGTATATCAGCGAATGCAAGGAGAGGTAGAGGAGACGGTAAGTCTTGACGAAAGAATGGATATTCTCAAAAAGCGCTGGTTCTGCGATATCAGCTATGTCTCGCAAGTTCTCGCTGACAAGGTGATGCTTGTGGTCATGGACAACGCCTCGGCAGGCGGCTTCGGAGCGTTTACAGAAGAGCAAGCCGAAAGGCTTGAGCGGGACATAGCAGTGGCAAGAGAAAATAATTATACCGTTCTTCTCTTCTACCATATCCCTCTCGCTACCGAAAATCCACAATACAAGGAAGCGCACGCCGAAAGCCACGTTCAGGGCGACCGCGGCACAGCAGTATGGAACTTTGAGACAAGAGGCATTCACAGTGGCTCGGCAGATGAAAGCACTAAAAGAACCTACAAGCTTATCAGGAGCAGTGCGGACGTTATCAAAGGTGCGTTCTGCGGACACAAGCACAATGATTTTTATACCGAGATAATCGCTACCGACATAAGCGGCGAGAAAACCGTTATACCTCAATATATACTTATCGGTACTCCTTACGGTACGGGTAACGCACTGAGAATTACGGTAAACTGAACATTATAATAAAATCCAAGGAGACACGATATGAAAAACACCGAAGAACGCGGTTATGCCATTGATTCGCGTATCTGCTATACGGATTACGATACCTATTGCAACACCTCACAGGAATTTGGATATTTTTCAGAGGACGGTGCTTGCTACACTATTACAAACCCCAATACACCGCGTCAATGGCTGAATATGCTTTACAACGATAAGTTTATTTCAGTCGTCGCAAATCGCGGCGAGGGCTATACCGCATTCGGCGGCTTTTACAATCGTATAACTAAATATTATAAGCGTGAATTTTACATTGTCCGCGACGTTGACGGCGAACGCTTACTTGAAGTAATAGACCTTGACAGCGGCAAAACGATCGACCTTTTCAACGATCCCAATATAGTTTGCAAGGTCAGGGCGGGCTCTTCCGAATTTATCGGAGAGAACGACGGAATAGCTTTTTCGGTAAAGGTCTTCGTTCCCCGCGACGCTTACTGCGAGTGTTGGATAGTCGAAATTCGCAATACGGGTAAGCGTGACAGACACCTGCGTCTACACGCTCAGCAGGCTTGGGCGTTCAACAACACGCTCAACGGCTACGGAAAGAAAATGCCTTGCGAAAATCCGAAAATAGAAAAAAACGAAAACGGATATTTCGCCACAGGAAATGACTTAGGACTCCCCTTTGATACAATGTACGGCGCATTCGCGCTTGAGGGAATGTCGCAGTGCTATACGGAAAAGAAGCGAGAAAAGACGCTCGTATCAAAGAAAAAAGATCCCGTAGCTTACAAGAGCTATTGCTACACCTACGCTAATCTCTATACGGATATTTCACTGCCCGTCGGTAAGTCGATATCCCGAACAGTAGTCTCATCCGCATCCGATGACGCGGATGAGGTATGCCTTGCGCAGAAACGCTACACTTACAGTGAACATGCTAAAAAAGCTTATTTCGATACCCTTGCGTATTGGGAAAAGGAATTTTCACACAACACCTGCTCGCTTCCCGATAAGAATCTGGAGCGTTTTCTCAACGTATGGCTGAAATATCAGTTAGGACTAACATATCTTTATAACCGCAATACTCAAAACGGTGGCTTCCGTGACGTATTGCAGGACGTTTGGGGCGCTATGCTCATTCGCCCTGACTATTCGCTTAGACGAATGGATGAGGCTTTAAGT
>JAZOON010000146.1:0-10829 GCA_045655045.1 Eubacteriales bacterium
TTTTTGGCGCTACCTTTTTTTCAAAAAAGGTAGCAAAAAAGCATCCCCCCGCTTTCACTATCGTTTTTGATAGTAAAAGCGGCTTTTATTGTTTTTGTATCGTTTATCTTAAAATTTAATCCTTAACACAAGTTCTTTGAGGTGTCGGAACTTTCTCGAAAGAAAGTTCTGACGTAAATAATATATATATAATAATTTGAAGAAAATTTGTAAAATCCCTTGAAAAAATTTGCAAAATATGATATAATTAATGCGTATTATAGTCTTTTTTTAATTACTTACAAAAATGGAGAAAAAAATGTCTTATATCGATGAGATTTATGAGGTCTGGCAGATAGTTTTCCAAAATATTTGCGAGAAAAAAGGACAATCCTTCGCAAATTTGTGGTTTAAGGATCTCAAAATAAATTCATTTACAAATAACACGGTGGTTTTTTCAAGTGATTCCGAATTTAAATACAGTCAGCTAAAGGAAAATCATTTGGAGCTTCTTGAAAGTGAGTTTTCGCATTTTATGCCTTGCAAGGTGGATATAATATTCACGGGAACGAGCGCGAAAGTTGAGAATATCACGAGCAGTATAATGAGTGAGGAGCAGAAAAAGCCGAACATCAGTGAAGAGAAAAATTCCGCTGACAGCAGTGAGGAGCTTAATCAATTCAATCAGATACATAACTCCGAATACACCTTCGATAATTTTATCGTAGGAAGCTCCAACAAATTCGCTCACGCGGCGTGTACGGCGGTTGCTCAAAGGCCCGCTATGGATTATAATCCTCTGTTCATTTACGGCCCGAGCGGTCTTGGTAAGACTCACCTTATTTGCGCTATCGTAAACGAGATAAAGAAAACAAGGCCCGACGTAAAGGTAATGTACGTCAGCGGAGAGGAATTTACCAATCAGCTTATAGAAAGCATTTCAAAGCGCGACACGCTTGCTTTTCACAACAAATTTCGAAGCTGTGACATTCTGCTTATAGACGATATTCATTTTATCGCGGGTAAGGATTCAACGCAGGAGACCTTCTTCCATACGTTTAACGCGCTGTATCAGGACCAAAAGCAGATAATTCTCACGTCCGACCGCCCACCAAAGGACATCTCAACGCTTGAGGAAAGACTCAGAACGAGATTTGAGTGGGGACTTATCGCGGACATTCAGCCGCCCGATCTTGAGCTTAGACTGGCAATTCTGAAAAAAAAGGTCGAGGAAGCGGGAATTGACGTTTCCGAGGACGTTCTGCTTTTCCTTGCGGAAAATCTGAGGTCAAACATAAGACAGATAGTAGGAGCGATAAAGAAGCTTTCCGCAAAGAGTCTTATTATGAATCAAGTCATAAATATGGACCTTGCCAAGGGCTGTATCAACGAGCTTCTCGGCGGAGCTGAGCCGATAAGCACCACGGTAGACAAGATATTTGCCGCCGTCTTTAAGAAATACGACGTCCCGAAGGAAGAGATAAAGGGTAAAAAGCGAGTTAAAAATATCACGATGGCAAGACACGTGACGATATACCTTATGAGGGAGATAACCGAGCTTTCGTTCCCCGATATCGGAGAAATAGTCGAAAAGGACCACTCAACGGTCATTCATTCTTACAATCTCATAGTCAAGAAAATAGCGTCCGATCCGATGACTAACGTAGAGATAGAAGGACTGATGAAGGAGATAGTCGGTTGAAAAGCTGTTGATAACGCGGAGTGATCCTGTTTAAAAGATTTTTTGTCGAAAAATATCAAAAAAATCTTTCCACAGTCGCTCAACACCAAATTAACCCTTTAGCTACAGCTTTTAGCCATTTTCCATACCTCAAAAAGCCAAGCCGCAAAAGGCTTCGAAGCGCTTTTCAACAGTTTCAACAGACACTAATATTAATAATACTATTTTATTAAAATATATTATATTTATATAATAGCGAAAATTTCAGCCGAAAGGAAAACTTAAAAATATGAAAATAATTTTCAACAGAAATCAGATACTTGAAGCGGCTCTCCCGCTTCTCAGCGCAACCTCGGGAAAGCCCTTTTCTCCCGCTACGGGCGACTATACGGAGGGTATAAAAATAGAAGCGAATTTCCCCGACACCTGTACTATGACTACGTACGACCTGCAAAAGGGAGTTAAGATCACGGTCGAGGCAAAGGTACTTGAAGAGGGCAGCGTAATAGTAAGCGGTCAGAAATTTATCCAGACGCTTCGCGTTATGGACGGCGAGGAGATAACCTTCACCGTTGACGATAAAATGGCGGCAACTATAGTAAGCGGAAGATCTTCTCACAAAATGATAGCTATAGACGGAAATAAGTTCCCGAAGACCCCCGACCTTACGAGTGACAGAAGCTTTATCGTAGGTCAGGCAATCTTGCGCAAGATGATATCCAAGGTTGATTTTGCTATGGGTACGAAGGACCAGAGAGTTATACTCAACGGCGCTTTCTTTAAGATAACGGACGATTCTATAACCGTAGTCGCGTGCGACAGCTATAAGCTTGCAAAATGCCGCACGAAGGCGGAGCTTGTAAATAAGAATACCAACGGTAACGCTCACCTTGAATATTCCTTTATTATACCCGTAAAGACGGTCAACGAGCTGTTTAAGCTTCTTGAGGACGACGAGGAGGCACTGACGCAGATATTCGTTACGAGAAAATATATTGTATTCCTGATAGGCGAGATAACTTTCTTCTCAAGACTCGTTGAGGGTGATTATCTTGAATATGATAAGATTATAGTTAAAAATCAAAAAATAAAGGTAAAGGTAGTTAAAAAAGAACTTCTTTCCGCGCTTGAAAGAGCGGCGCTTATAACCGAGGAAAGAGTTGCGGGAACGGTAAGATCCCACGTTAAGCTCAATATAGAGGGCGCAAATCTTAAGATATCCGCAGAATCGACAATAGGCAGCACCTACGAGGAAATTCCCGTGGAGCAGGAGGGCGATGATCTGCTTATAGCGTTCAATAACAGATACCTTATGGACAGCATAAAGGCGTGCGACGGAGAGACGGTGGTTTTAGCAATGACGTCCGCTCACGCGAGCATGAACCTTGAGCCTGTAGAAAATGACTATGAAGAGAAGGGAAGCGAGGAGATATTCATGCTCCTTCCCGTAAGAATGAAGGAATAAAAAAAGGTGTACTGTAAACGCATAAGGGTCAGGGATTTTCGTAATATAGCCGAGGCTGACGTGAGTTTTTGCGACGGAGTAAACGTGCTTGTCGGAGAAAACGCGCAAGGAAAGACAAATCTGCTTGAGGCAATATTTTACGCGTCCGTCGGAAGGAGCTTTCGGTCTGCTCACAACGCGCAGATGATACGCTTTGGAGCTGAGAGCGCGGATATCGAGCTTGACTTTAAGGATTCAAAGAGGGAGCAGAACATACACGTCCGTATTTTTCACGATAAGCAAAAGCTTATGGAGAAAAACGGTGTGAGAGCACAGAGGCTTTCCGACATTATGGGAAGCTTCAGAGCAGTGCTTTTTTGCCCTGAGCATCTGTCTCTTATAAAGGACGGCCCGTCCGAGAGAAGAGCTTATCTTGATATGGCGATAAGCCGTATGTATCCTATGTATATATACTCTCTTCAAAAGTATAATTACGCCTTGAAGCAGAGAAATGCGCTTCTTAAAACGGCGTATTCCGACAGACGGACCTTTGAGGACACTGTTGAGCTTTGGAATATGCAGCTTGCGCGCGAGGCGGCGGTCATTTCGGATATGAGACTGAAATTTATAAGAAGAGCAGAGGTATATATAGATAAATTTTTCAGCGAGATGACGGGCGGCGCGGAAACGCCGAAGGTCATATACGACGGCTCTTCGGGACAAAAAGAGGAAGAGTACGCCGACAGAAAAAAAACCGAAGAAAAATATCTTGAAATACTTTGCGGCTCTTACGACCGTGAGATATCCGCGGGAGCGACCTTGTTTGGAATACACAAGGACGACCTTGATATAAGTCTTAACGGCAAGAGCGCGAGAATATACGCGTCTCAGGGACAGCAAAGGTCATTGGCTCTTGCTATGAAGCTCGCTGAGGGCGAGATATGCAGGGAAGAGTTTGGAGATCAGCCCGTGTTTCTGTTTGATGACGTGCTTTCCGAGCTTGACTCTACGAGGAGAGACTATCTTATCAACAGAATGAGCGGAAAGCAGGTCATAATAACCACCTGCGAGCCTGACGCTTTGTGCGCCTTGACGGGCGGAGTGAAGATAAGAGTCGAAAACGGAAGATACGGGGAAATATGATATGTATTTACACGTAGGAAACAATCAGAATATAAGAACGAGAAATATAATAGGTATTTTCGATATGGATAATACCACCGTATCGGCGGTAACGAGAAAATATCTGAATAAAAAACAGAAGAAAAATCTCGTTTTCTCGGCAAGTGAGGAGGAAATACCCAAATCGTTTATCTTGCTTTTGGAAAACGGAGAGAAAAAAGTGTGCTTTTCTCCCCTGTCCGTAGCGGCGCTTAAGGGAAGGATCGAAGAAAATTCTTTGTAATTAAATTTTTTAGATAAACAACGATGAAAAAGGAATGGTAAAGAAATGGAAAACAACTCACAGCATGTATATGATGAAAATCAAATACAGGTCTTGGAAGGACTTGAGGCGGTAAGAAAGCGTCCCGGTATGTATATCGGTACTACCTCTATACGCGGACTTCATCACTTGGTTTACGAGATAGTCGATAACTCGATAGACGAGGCGCTTGCGGGATATTGCGACAGAATAACCGTTACTATCAACGAGGACAACAGCGTGACCGTTGAGGATAACGGAAGAGGAATTCCCGCGGCTATACACCCAAAACAAGGAATACCTACGCCCGAGGTGGTTTATACCATACTCCACGCGGGTGGAAAATTCGGCGGCGGCGGATATAAGATAGCGGGCGGACTTCACGGAGTCGGAGCGTCCGTCGTAAACGCGCTTTCCGAGTGGGTAGAGCTTGACGACTGCTATGAGGGAAGAAGATATACCGAAAGATTTGAAAGAGGTAAGGTCGCAAGACCGTTTCGCGACGAGGGAGAAAATCCCGAGAGGACGCACGGCGTAAGAGTAACCTTTAAGCCCGACCCCACGATATTTGAGGAGACGGTATTCGAGTACGATATTCTTGCCAACCGTATGAGAGAGCAGGCGTTCCTCAACGGCGGTATACGCATAGTTCTCAGAGACGAGCGCACAGAAGAGCCTATTGAGAACGAATATCACTTTGAGGGCGGTATAAAGACCTTTGTAACTTATCTTAACGAAAACAAGCATTGTGAGCTTATACACCCCGAGGTCATTTATATGAGAGGGGAAAACGGCTCAAGCGTTGCCGAGATCGCGCTGCAATATAACGATTCTTACAATCCTCTGGTTCTTACCTTTGCCAACAATATGAACACTATTGAGGGCGGTACTCACGAGACGGGATTTAAAACGGGACTCAGTAAGGTCCTTAACGACTACGCGAGAAAGAACGGAATACTTAAGGACAGCGATAAAAATCTTTCAAGCGACGACGTGCAGGAGGGAATTTGCGCTATAGTCAGCGTAAAGCTTGAGGACGCGCAGTTTGAAAGCCAGACGAAGGCAAAGCTCGGTAACTCCGAGATAAGAACGCTGGTTGACAGCACGGTAAAGGCAAAGCTTGCGGAATATTTTGAGGAAAATCCTTCCACCGCCAGGGCTATAATCGACAAGGCTCTTGCGGCTTCAAGAGCAAGAGAAGCGGCAAGAAAGGCAAGAGAGCTGACTCGCCGTAAGGGACTTCTCGGAAGCACGACGCTTCCCGGTAAGCTGCGTGACTGTAACGATAAGAGAGTTGAATTTACAGAGCTTTATCTCGTAGAGGGAGACTCCGCAGGAGGCTCTGCAACGCAGGGAAGAAATTCCAAGTTCCAGGCAATACTTCCGCTCAGAGGTAAGGTTCTTAACGTAGAAAAGAGCAGACTTGATAAGGTATACTCAAATCAGTCGCTTATACCGATAATACAGGCGCTCGGCTGCGGTATAGGAGAGGATTTCGATATAGCGAAGCTCAGATACGGTAAGATAATCATAATGGCGGATGCCGACGTTGACGGTTCGCACATAAGAATACTTCTTCTTACGTTTTTCTTCCGTCATATGCGTCAGCTTATCGACGACGGACACGTATATCTCGCTCAGCCGCCTCTTTACAGGGTTTATAAGAGAAGTGGAAAGGGACCTGAGTATTACGCGTTCTCGGACGCGGAGAGAGACAAATATATCGCGGAGCTTGGAACTAACGGAGTTGAAGCGGACAGATATAAGGGTCTTGGTGAAATGGACGCAGAACAGCTTTGGGAGACGACTATGGACCCTGAGAGAAGAACTCTTCTGAAGGTGACCACCGAGGACGCGGTAGCATGCGACGAGATGTTCTCGCTGCTTATGGGTGACAGCGTTGAGCCGAGAAAGGAATTTATCGAGGCAAACGCAAAATTTGCGGAGAATCTTGATATATAATAAGTTTTTCCACAGGCTGTTGAAAACTGTGTTAAGAACTTGAAAAAATTCACTCAAATCAATACGATATATAGATACGGCGAAAAAAATTTTTTGTGGAAAAGCAGTAGAATTGCTTGTTGAAAAAATTTTTAATTCGCAAAGAAAGGTTGGATAAAGAATTGGAAAATGAAAATATAGAATTCAGAGACCAAAAAATAATAGACGTTGATATGGAAAAGGAGGTAAAGAAATCCTTTATCGAATATTCAATGTCCGTTATTGCGGCGCGCGCGCTTCCTGACGTAAGAGACGGAATGAAGCCCGGTCAGCGAAGAATAATGTACGCGATGTACGAGGACCACCTTACGAGTGATAAGCCCTTCCGTAAGTCCGCTACCACCGTAGGTAACGTGCTCGGTAGGTATCACCCTCACGGTGACAGCGCCGTTTACGGTACTATGGTAAGAATGGCGCAGGATTTCTCATACCGCTATCCCTTGGTAGAGGGACACGGAAACTTCGGTTCGGTTGACGGAGACAGCGCCGCTGCATACCGTTATACCGAGGCGAGAATGGCAAAGATATCGGACGAGCTTATGAAGGACCTTGAAAAAGAGGTCGTGGATTTCGTTCCGAACTTCGATAACAGATTAAAGGAGCCAAAGGTACTTCCTTCGCGTTTTCCTAACTTGCTTGTAAACGGAGCTATGGGTATAGCCGTAGGTATGGCAACCAATATCCCGCCCCATAACCTCGGAGAGGTTATAGACGCAACTATTTACCGTATGGAAAACCCCGAGTCCACGGTAATGGACCTTATGACGCAGATAAAGGGACCCGACTTCCCCACGTCCGCAACGGTTTACGGTGTAAACGGTATAATTCAGGCGTATACCACGGGACGCGGAAGAGTTATGGTAAGAGCAAAGGCGACGGTTGAAGAGGACAAGCATCGCATAATCGTTACCGAGATACCTTACGGAGTAAACAAGAGTATGCTTTGCGAGGCTATTGCAAACCTCGCAAATGAAAAGAGAATAGAGGGTATCACCGAAATGCGCGACGAGTCGGGCAGAGACGGTATGCGTATCGTTATTGAGTACCGCAGAGACGCAAACGGTCAGGTAATACTTAATCAGCTTTATAAGTATTCTCAGCTTCAGGATACCTGCGCTATAAATATGCTGGCGCTGGTAAACAACGAGCCTAAGGTGCTCTCACTCCCCGAGATACTTGACCACTATATAGCTCATCAGAAGTCCGTTATATACCGCAGAACCAGCTTTGAGCTTGAAAAGGCAAAGGCAAGAGCGCACATATTCGAGGGATACCACATAGCGATAGACAATATCGACAGAATTATCGAGATAATGAAGACGTCAATGTCTATCCCCGAGGCAAAGCAGAGACTTATGTCGGAGTTCTTCACCGTAACCTATAAGGACGGCTATGAGAACGAGCTTGGCAATATCCGTCAGCTCTCCGAGGCGCAGGCGCAGGCGATAGTTGAAATGACGCTCGGTAAGCTTACGGGTATGGAAAGAGACAAGATAGAGGACGAGCTTGCAAGACTTCACGGCATTATTTTAGAGCTTGAGGGTATACTTGCAGACCCCGCAAAGATAGAGCAGATAATCAAGGACGAAATGAACGAGATAAAGCGCAAGTATTCCGACGAAAGACGTACGGAGATAGTAGCGGCTACGGACGATATCGAGCTTGAGGACCTTATCGAGAAGCACGAGTGCGTTATCACTATGACGCATACGGGATATATCAAGCGTCAGCCCGCAGACACCTATTCCGCGCAGAGAAGAGGCGGAAAGGGTATTATCGGTATGACGACCAAGCAGGACGACTTTATAGAAAGAGTCGTCGGCGTACACAGCCACTCTTACCTTATGCTCTTTACCAGCAAGGGAAGAGTCCACACACGTAAGGCTTATCAGATACCCGAAGCGTCGAGAACCGCAAAGGGTACGAATATCGTAAACGTGCTTGAGCTGTTCCCCGAAGAAAAGATAACTTCTATTATAAGCGTGGAAGGCTTTAACGAGGGCGAATATCTTACTATGGTTACTAAGAACGGCGTTATCAAGAGAACGCTGCTTTCTGAGTACGAATACCAGAGAAAGAACGGAAAGATCGCGCTTCGCCTTGACGAGGACGACGAGCTTGTATTCGTAATGCATACCAAGGGCGACGGAGAGATAGTTCTTGCCACGAAGTTCGGAAACGCCGTAAGATACGCGGAGCAGAACGTCAGAGCAATGGGAAGAACGGCGAGAGGTGTTCGCGGAATTTCCTTGCGCGGCGGCGACTACGTAACGGGTGTTGCAATAGTTGAAGAGGGCAAGAAGCTCGTTACCGTAACGGAAAACGGCTACGGCAAGAGAACCGACTTTGAGGACTTCAGAGTAATGAAGAACAGAGGCGGCTTTGGAGTTATCTGTCATAACCTGTCCGACAAGACAGGTGACCTTTGCGGTATCGCCGCGGTCAGCGACGAGGACGACCTTATGATGATAACCGACAGCGGAACGATAATTCGTACGCCCGTTGCGGATATTCCCACGTATTCAAGGGGCGCGGGCGGAGTTATTATGATGAGACTTGGAGAAGGACAGAAGCTTGTTAACTTCACTAAGGTTCCTCATGAAGAGCCCGAAGACGAAACGGCGAACGATGGCGAAACTGTTGAAATAGTCGAAACCACCGACGCAGTCGAGACGGAAGAATAAAAATATTAAAAAACGGGCGACTTTCCTCATCTTGAACGCAAGAGAGGGCGGTCGCCCGTAAAGGAATTAATATGAAAAAGAGAATTTTAACGCTTGCTATTGCTGCCGTGATGCTTTTAGCGGTTTTTGCAGGTCTTACAAGCTGCTCAAAGCCGCCTGAGTACTCGGAGATAGAAGACAGATTTCGTGAGCTTGTCGAAGCGTCTTACGAAATTAATAAGGTGCTTTTCGGCGAAGGCTTGCCCGTTGATGAAAGAATTTACGACCCGTGGAACGATATGGAGGTCTACGAGCGTAAGGACGAAAACGGCAACGTAATGACGGGTAAGAACGGAAAGCCGCTTTACGGATATTATTATTACGCAAATGACGAAGACTACGGTAAAATTTTAGCGTATCGCGACGGCGCGACAGCACCCGTGGTGTATCTTCAGGTGCTTGAGAACGAAGATACCGCGCGCGAGCTGAAATATTTCAATCAGGAAAAGGGCTGGTATTACTACGCAACTGATTACACTCCGCCCGAGGTTGCAAGATACTATACGGCGAATGACCCCGAAAATTACGATTACGTATCCGCCGACAGTCCGTATCTGTCGATAGCGCAGATAAAGGCGGCGGCGGAAGCGGTGTACTCAAAGGATTATCTTGAAAGCACGGTCTATCTGAGTCTGTTTACGGGTGTGGTAATGTCCGACGAAAACGTGTCGCTCGAAGGTCTGTCCGCGAGATATATGGAGTACGTTGATATAAATTCAGCCGAAACGGAAGCGTACCTTATGCAGTCCAATACCTACGAGCCGCTTGTGACAGAAACGAGAATTTTTGATTTCTCTACGGCAACGGTCGTAAAGCCGGGCAGTAAAGAGCTCGTGAATATCGAGATAGAAAGCTATCTTGAATCTTCCCCCGATGACCGTGTTAACGTCAGAATAACGATGGTAAAGCAAGACGGCGAATGGTATCTTGATAGCGGAACGTATTGATAGGTCGTGGAGACGCGTGGAGACGCGGGGGGATGCGTCCACCTTTTTTTCGAAAAAGGTGGAGCCAAAAAACTCGTTGACAGAAAAAATATAAAGGATAGTGGCGAAGTCTGTGTTTCCCCATAATCCGTAGGGCGGGGGCTTGCTCCCGCCGTGACAAAAACGTACGGCGAAAATCTGTGTCAGAACCTTATTTTGTAGGGACAGGCGTCCCCGACTGTCCGCGAAACGTTCGCACGAAAGTACCATTTGCGCACAAACGGCGGCAGCAAGCCACCGCCCTACGAAAGAATGATTATCGCCCGTAACGGACAGTCGAGGACGCCTGTCCCTACCAAGATAAGAGCGAATACGCCGAAAATCTATGTCAGAACCCATTACCCACGCAAATCTATCTTTATTTATTTTTTGGGGTGGCGGCACCCAAAAAATTGCGCGAGCAATTCTAAAAATGACACCGCAAACGAACACTTACATTTAACCGTATAAAAGTGCTTTCGATATGTTCGCTCAAACCTTAGCTACCCATTTGCCCAAAAGTTTTTTGGTGCTACCTTTTTTTCAAAAAAGGTAGCGAAAATCTATGAAAATCTATGAAAATCTATGAAAATCCGTGTTAAAACCTTATTTT
>JAZOON010000147.1:0-2150 GCA_045655045.1 Eubacteriales bacterium
GAGTATATGGATTCGTTTTTGCACTTTAATCCCACGGTCGCGGTCATACTCAATATAGAAATGGACCACGTGGACTATTTTAAGAGTATGGAGCAGATAAAGGACTCGTTCGGACGTTTTGCGGCTATTACGGGAGAGGACGGATACGCGGTCTACAACGCTGACGATGAAAACGTGACCGACGCGCTGACGGGGTACGGTGGAAACAGAATAAGCTTTGGGATAGAGAACGAAACGGCTCAAATGAGAGCGGTCAATATAACGGCGGATAACGGAAGATACGGATTTGACGCCGTGTTCAACGGAGAGCATTTTTGTCATATCGATCTGCGTGTTTCGGGAAAACACAATATATATAACGCGCTCTCGGCAGCTACGGCTTGTATGCTTGCGGGAATCTCTCCCGAGGATATCGCGCGCGGTCTTGGAGGATTTTGTGGCGCGTGCAGAAGAATGGAATATAAGGGCGACGTAAACGGCGGAGCTGTGTACGACGATTACGGACATCATCCGACGGAAATATCCGCAACGCTTTGCGGAGCAAAGGCAATGGCAGAGGGACGGCTCATATGCGTTTATCAGCCGCACACCTATTCGAGAACCGCCGCGTTGCTTGACGGATTTGTAAAGGCATTTGATAGCTGTGACAGAGTAATATTCGTCGATATATACGCCGCGAGGGAGAACAACGTCTACGGTATTTCGTCAAGGACGTTAGCGGATCGCATCGGAGAAAGGGCGACGTACGCCGAGAACTTCGAGGCGGCGGCAAGGGCGGTCACGGAAGAAATACGCGCGGGTGACGTTGCGATAGTTATGGGCGCGGGTGACGTCTGGAAGGTTTTCGATCATCTTGAATACGACAAAGAGGTTTAAAATGGAAGATTACGAGGGATACGAGGCGGTAGCTAAGGTTTACGATAAGCTGAACGCCGATATAGACTATGGCGCGTGGGCGGATTTCATTGAAAAATGCTTTGAAAAATATCTGTCGGCAAAGCCTGAGATAGTGCTTGACCTTGCGTGCGGAACGGGTAGAATGACGAGAGAGCTTGCCGCGCGCGGCTACGATATGATAGGTGTTGACGGAAGCGAGGATATGCTCTGCGAGGCTATGTATTCTTATGAAAGAGAGGGAATACTTTATCTGCTTCAGGATATGAGGGAGTTTGAGCTTTACGGAACGGTCGGAGCTACTGTGTGCTGTCTTGACAGTATAAATTATCTGCTTGACGAGAGTGACCTTCTGGCATGCTTCAGGACGGTGCATAATTACCTTGATCCTGACGGACTTTTCGTGTTTGATATAAACAGTCCTTATAAATTCAAAAACGTATACGGAGATAACGCTTATATCTTGGAGGATGAGGACGAAGAGGGCAAAGGGGTGTTTTGCGGTTGGCAAAATTCTTACGACGAAGAAAGCGGGATATGTGACTTTTACCTGTCCATTTTTGAAGAGGATGAGGATGGCGCGTATATCCGAGCCGACGAGCATCAGAGAGAGCGATGCTACGATCTCGATACCGTAAAGAAAAATCTGTCACTTGCGGGAATGGAGCTTCTCGGCGTGTTTTCCGACTATAATTTCAACGAAATAAAAGATACAGACGAACGCTGGTACGTAATCGCTAAGGCGATAAAATAAAGATTCAAAAAAGATAAACATCAATATAAAATCAAGAGGGAATAAAATGAACGACAAAAAAGAGGCAAGCATTCTCCGCGCTATGACGGCGGACGGAAGCGCGAGAATACACGTTATCAATTCAACAAAAATAGTAAACGAGGCGGTGAGGATACACAACACCGCACCCACAGCAACGGCGACTCTCGGTCGCTTGCTCACGGTCACGTCAATGATGGGCTGTATGCTCGGAGAGAAGGACGACGCCATTACCGTAACGCTCGGAGGGGACGGACCCGCGGGGCGCGTAATAGCAGTTTCCGATTATTTTGGAAACGTAAGGGGATATATCCAGAACCCCGACGTCGATATACCGAGAAAGCACAACGGCAAGCTTGACGTTGGCGGGGCGGTCGGCAGAGGACTTTTGACCATAATAAAGGATCTCGGCGGTAAAGAGCCGACCACGGGCTCTATCGAGCTTGTAAGCGGCGAGATAGCGGAGGACGTTGCTACGTATTAT
>JAZOON010000148.1:0-1847 GCA_045655045.1 Eubacteriales bacterium
CCGCTTGACCAACGGGCCTGGTAGCGGGAATTGGACTTGAACCCATGACCTACCGGGTATGAACCGGTTGCTCTAGCCAACTGAGCTATCCCGCCAAAGACAAATTTTTTGCGTTCTCGTCGAACGCTTGTATATTATACCATATTGTTTGCCGTTTGTCAACACTTTTTTTCAAAGTTTTTTTTGAAAGTTTTTGGAAAGCTATAAAATCCTGAAAAGGGCTGTCTCATTTAGATGCAGAAGTCGTGATTTGGTTCTCGTAGGCGTACAGGAGTACGCCAGAGTGCCAAATCGCGGCAAAAAAACACACATAAAAAGAAAATTGAAATTTTCCACACGAAAACCGCTTTTGCTATCAAAAAACGATAGTGAAAGCGGCTTTTTATCGTTTTTATATTCGTGTGTTTTTGTTCTGCGCTAAATGGGACAGCCCCTTTTATACGATTATTTAAGCTTTGCGAGTGCTTCCTTTACACCGTCAAGGTTTTCACGGTATTTTGCAAGCTTCGCCTTTTCTCCCTCGACTACCGCCGCGGGAGCCTTTGCCACAAAGCCCTCGTTTGAAAGCTTCTTTTCAAGTCTTTCTATCTCGCCTATAAGTTTTTTCTCCTCGCCCTCAAGTCTTGCTCTTTCCTTTTCGGTATCTATTATATCGGAAAGGGGAAGGAAGATAGTTGCGGAGTCGGTGATTATCTGCACTGCATCATCGGCGGAGATTACTCCCTCAAATCCGTCCGCGATCTCCACGTCGGATGCGGAGGCAAGTCTTGCGAAGAACACCTTCGCGCTCTCGTTGAACGCGTCGGTATATTTGGTCGCGATATATACCTTTGCTTTGCGTGAGGGGGGAACGTTCATTTCGTTTCTGCGAGCGCGTATTGCCTTGATAGCGGCGATTATCTTGTTCATCTTCTCGGAGTCATTCGTGAACACAAGCTCCTCGGAGTACTTAGGATACTCGGCTATCATAATGCTTTCGGTATCGTGGGGAAGAGACTGATAGATCTCCTCGGTGATGAAGGGCATAAAGGGATGAAGGAGCTTCAGCGTACCCTCGAGAACGTAAGCCAGAACGTTCTGCGCGATTATATTGCCCTCGGTGTCCTTTTCGTTAAGTCTTGCCTTGGTAAGCTCTATATACCAATCGCAGAATACGTCCCAGGTAAAGTCGTAAATGGAAGCGAGAGCTACACCCAACTCGTACTTATCAAGAGAGGTCGTAACGGTAGCGCAGAGCTTATTGAACTCGTCAAGTATCCATTTATCCTCTGCCGCGAGCTTATCAGCCTCGGGGAGCTTGACCTCGTCGATAGTGAGGTTCATACGAACGAATCTTGAAGCGTTCCACAGCTTATTTGCGAAGTTTCTTGCAGCCTCGATCTTCTCATCGGAGAAACGCATATCATTTCCGGGGGAGTTACCCGTAGCAAGGGCGTATCTGAGTGCGTCCGCGCCGTACTGACGTATGACCTCCAGAGGATCTATACCGTTGCCGAGTGATTTGGACATCTTTCTTCCTTGTGCGTCACGCACAAGTCCGTGAATGAATACCGTGCTGAAGGGCTCTTTACCCATATGCTCAAGTCCCGAGAATATCATTCTCGCAACCCAGAAGAATATAATGTCGTAGCCCGTTACGAGCGCGCTTGTGGGATAATACTTTTCAAGGTCTGCCGTTTTCTCGGGATATCCGAGAGTGGAGAAGGGCCAGAGGGCAGAGGAGAACCACGTGTCAAGCACGTCGCTATCCTGATGCACCTTGCCGCCGCACTTGGGGCACGTTGTGATATCTGTCTTGGAAACGGTCATCTCGCCGCAATCGTCACAATAGAACGCGGGAATTCTGT
>JAZOON010000149.1:0-4116 GCA_045655045.1 Eubacteriales bacterium
TCAACAACTCCGTAAAGGCTGCAAACGACTACGGTCTTGGTGACGACCTCGTAGCAGGCGCTAATATCGCAGGCTTTATCAAGGTTGCTGAGGCTATGAAGGCTCAGGGCGTTGTCTGATTTGATATTTCGAATTATAAAAACCACGGATGTTGAAATCCGTGGTTTTTTGCATGTCGATAAAATTATTTTTGGCTCGCCCTACGGGAGAGCTCCGCGAAGCGGTGAGAGGGTAAAAAAGCATGTAATTCCGATATGATTTTAGCTTTTTTTCTTATTCCCCTCTCCGTCACCTGACGGTGCCACCTCTCCCAAAGTGAGAGGCTTAATTTGTTTTTTCGATAGTCTGAAAAAATCCCACGGATTTCAACATCCGTGGGATTTTTTTATTTCGATTTTTTACGTTTATAAATAACAGTTACGCCGTATACCGCAACGCCTATCGCGATAAGGCAAAGCAAAACGGTTATGAGCGTAGCGCCGCCTGACGATACTATAGTCGTCGGTTGCGCGTAAAGCGCGGGTGGGAGCTCCGACACAGCGCTCGTATATTCAAGAGTTACCCAAGTAAGTCCGTAAGCCACGAGATTAGCACCTACGCTCGCCGCCTCGTTGTAGGACTCTCCGCCCGTAAACCAGACTACCCTCGCGCCGTCGCCTGTTTCCGCGGCGCACGCTACGGTGTAGCTTGCTTTGGCTTCTGCGTTATCGCCAAGATAGGATTCCTCGGACGTCCTTAGCAAGGGATATATCAGCAAGTCGCCCTTTGCGTCTTCGTTCATAGAGATAGCGTTTGCGTTTTTTACGACAGGCTCAATGCTTGCCGTGCTGTTTATGCTTCCGAAGATTTCGTTTTTAAAATCAACGTTGGGATAGATTTGTGTTGTTTCCCTTTCGTCCTCACCCTCGCCAAGAGGCTCGTTTACAAAGGCATTGTTTTCGACCGTCATTCCGTAGGCTTCAAGAATAGCACAAAGATTTGGCATATCGAGATTTTTTTCGTTGGTAACAAAGGTAAGCTGTCCGCCGCCTTCAAGATATTCAAGGAGAATATCTCTCTCACTCTCCGTAATATCCTCGCTCGGCATATTTATAAATATGCTCGCCGCGTCCTCGGGAATACCGTCCGACACGTCAAGAAGCTCAAGTCCCCATTGATGAAACGGACTTGACACCTTTTCCGTATCGGGCTCGCCGTGTCCCGTCATATAGTAATTATTGGGAATTATGTCCGCAACCACGTATTCGACCACCTGACAGATGGAAAGATCGGCGTAGCTGTAGACCGTGGTATTATACATCAGCGAATACAGATACTGCGCGTATTGCTCGTTGCTTGAATAAAGCTGAAGCGCGTACAGATATTCGCTCAGCGACATCCTTGTCGCTCCCATATCCGCGTTTGAATAGTAAAGGAATGAATAATAGCTTACGTAATTATACCTTTCGCCACATTCGATCACCAGACTGTTAGGCACGACGTTTTCATAGATAATTCCCTTCTCTTCGTAAAATTCGGGCGTTTGCTCGTAATATACCTCAACAAGAGAAAACCTTTCGTTAGTGCCTACTACCCTGTCAATATACAGCGAGTACGGCTCGGCGCTTACGGTATAATCCATATCGCGGTTCGTGGGTTCGAGCAGATA
The DNA here is from genome assembly GCA_045655045.1 of Eubacteriales bacterium. Taxonomy (GTDB): domain Bacteria; phylum Bacillota; class Clostridia; order Oscillospirales; family CAG-272; genus HGM12713. The sequence continues at coordinate 1,649 of JAZOON010000149.1, forward strand.
GAAAGTAACGTCCTTATCAACGGAAGCAAGATAATTTTTTGCCTCGTCAGAAAGAGACGCTTTATCAGCGAGCGATGCGTCAAGCTTTTTAAATCTGTTCGGTACAGCCAACGCCGCAACGTTTACGCAGCCGAGCGTGACAACGAGAAGCAGAGCCACACCCGCAGACGTTATCTTTTTGAGCGACAAGGACGGCTTTGCTTCCCTCTTTTCATGGTCAAGCGAGTAAAGGCGCGCAAACAGCCACACGAAAGCAAGCGCAAGCGACAGATAATATATCACACCGCTCACGTCAAAAATTCCGTAAATGAACGGATTAAAGCGGTCGATGGGAGAAAGCTGGCAGACTACCCTCTCAAAAAGTCCAGCGAAGGCATTGAGGTTGATGACGTAAAGCAGCACGTCAACGACAGCCAACGGTGCAAAAACGGCAACTCCTACCCACACTCTTTTTACGCACACCCCCGCAATCGCGCCGACAGCCGCCGCAAGAATACCCAAGCACACAACTGATGTCAGGGAATTTAACGGTACAAAGAATATAAACACACTGACGAGCATCATACCGAACGCAACGCCGTAAACTGTAACGTAAGCCGCCCAGCGCTTTTTTACCGATTTGAATATGAACAGGCAGAGTGCAAGCCACGCAGCCTGAAAAAGAACGTACCCAAGAATGGCAGTGTACGATATCAGGTGATCTGCCGCACTGAAAAAGCCTGACAGAAAAGGAAAGAAGATCAAAAATGCGTCAGAAATAAGCGTTATCAAAAGCGCGGCAAAATATTTGCCAAGCGCAACGCCTCTTGCAGTGAGAGGAAGCGAATCGTACGCTTTATCTCTCGCCGCGTATTTTGCCGACGGAACGACCGCTGCCGCTATCACGGGAATAATCAGAAGCGTAATAAACGACATAAAGGACACCACTCCGCCTATGCTCTCGGTGGAATAGGTAAGATTGTTAGCCGAGAAAACGACAGCAGAGATAATCAGCGACAAGGCTATCGCTACGTAAGCATAAATGCGGTGAAACGCGGAAGAAAATTCTCTTTTAATTACTGCTCTCATCTGCGCTTACCCCCAAAAATCCTTCTCTGCTTTTTTTCCGTCTCAGGCTTCTCCGCTATCTCCGCAATACGTTTTTTATCCTTATCGGTAAGGGAATAAAAAACGTCGTCAAGCGTAAGTGACACGTGCTTTACGGAAAGCATAGGCGCGTTTATTTCCTTAAGCGCGTCAAAAAGCTTATCCTTCATTCCACTGTCGGGCTTGTACTCCACGGCTATGGAATTTACGTCGTTTTTCTCGCTTGACAAAAGCCTTACGTCAACTACACCCTCAATGTTCTCAACAGTGGCGCGTATTTCTTCCCAAGCCCCCCTTACGCTGATACGCAGCTCGTGCGTCTCGTTTATCCTCGCTTCTATCTCTTCAACGCTTCCCGAAAGGACTATACGTCCGCCGCACATTATGGCAACCTTTTTGCACAGTCTTTTCACCTCTGACGGAGTATGCGACGTAATTATAACGGTTTTTATCTTACCGAGCATAGCTATTATTTCGTATATCTCGTCAAGCTGTTTACCCTCAATGCAGCTAAATGCATCGTCGGCAATTATTACGTCGGGATTTCCGATAAGCGCCGCGGCAATAGCAAGACGCGCTCTTTGCGAAGCATTCAGGAAAGAAAACAGTGTGTTCTGTACGCTCTCAATTCCCGTAAGCTCCAAGGCTTCCTTTATCTGTCTGTATCTTTTATCGGGTTCAACTCCCAGTGCCGCTCCGACGAAATCAAGATATTCGATAGGCGTTTCTACCGCATCTGCGGCGAGCGCCGTGGGAATAAGTCTAACCTTTTTCTTAAGGGACAAAGAGTCCCTCGTCATAGTCTCGCCCTTTATTTTTATTTCTCCAACGTCTGCGTTCTCGCAACCGCATATAAGCTCCGAAAGAGCCGTCATAGCCTCTCTATCAACGGAAAGTACGCCGAAAACGCCCTTGTCCTCAACCGTCAGGGACAGCTCGGACAGCGCGCATACTCCGTTATACGATTTACCTAATTGAGTTATTTCCAACAAATGTCCATACCCCCACATTTTACTGTATCTATATAATACTATATTTCTGTGTCCTCATTTTGAATAAATTTTGACAGTTATATGATTTTTTCAAAAAAACAGGAGAGCCGAGCGATTTTCGCCCCGACTCCCCCGAAATTATTTCTTCACGTTATGTGCCTTATACTGAATATCGTATATGGCTTGCGCCCCCATTTCCTTCTTTATCGCTATAAACACCAATACAAGTCCCGCTATCATGGTAAGCGTCCACGTTATCGGATACGTAATATATATACATTCGGGCGTAGGAAAAGCCTTGAAAACGGTTGCTATCCATACTATTCTGAAAGCGCACGCGAACGCAAGAGATATTACCGCAGAGGAAATAGAGCGTCCCATTCCCCTGAG
>JAZOON010000150.1:0-11603 GCA_045655045.1 Eubacteriales bacterium
TCAAACTTAAATCTTGAATACGCGCCGTCTCCCTCTATCATAAACGTGACCTCACGAAAGCCGCCAAGCTCAGTTTCGTTCGCGCTCATAAGAGAGGTCTTGAAGCCAACGGCACTTGCGTACATTGTATACATTCTGTAAAGGTCCGCGGCAAAGAGCGCGGCTTCCTCTCCGCCCGCGCCGCTTCGTATCTCAACCATAACGTTTTTGCCGTCGTTGGGGTCACGGGGAAGAAGAAGTATTTTAAGCTCATCAAGAAGTGAGTCCATCGCCTCGCGCGTCTCCTTTATCTCCTCGGATATCATCTCGCGAAGCTCCGCGTCGGGTTGCTCGTCAAGCATTGCGTACGCATCTGCATTGGCGTCCGCCGCGCGACGGTATTCTCTGTATTTTTCGATAATCGGCGAAAGAGCCTTGTAATCCTTCATAAGTGCGGTAAACCTTTCCGTATCGGAAAATACGGAAGGCTCGGCAAGCTGCTCCTCAATAGAAAGATATCTGCTCTCCGCTTCCTTTAGTTTGTTTAACATCAGGTGTCCTCTGTATCAGTATTTGTAGAAAGCGCAAACTGCTCTGTAGGTCTCGTAAAGGTCAACCTTTGCTATAACCTCGTAAGGTGCGTGCATTGAAATTACGGGAACGCCAAGGTCGATAGTTTCGATATTGTGTTTGGAAATATATTTAGCGACCGTTCCGCCGCCACCGCAATCCACCTTGCCGAGCTCACCCGCCTGCCAGATAACACCGTCACGCGCAAGAACGCCGCGAAGCCAAGCGATATATTCCGCGTTCGCGTCATTCGTACCCGATTTTCCGCGCGAGCCCGTGAATTTGGTGAACACCGCGCCGCAACCGAGAAGAGGAGTATTTTGCTTTTCAAATACCTCGGGGAAATTGGGATCGTACGCCGCGGAAACGTCTGCGGACAGACATTTTGAATTAGCTCTTACAGCCGCAGAGCAACCGCCGAGATTTTTCGCAAGCTCGTCGATGATGTCAAGCATAAGGTCGCACTGCATACCCGTAGGACCGTCACTGCCCGTTTCCTCTTTGTCTGCAAGTATGCACATAAGGGTGTGTGTTGAATCCTTGCAATCAAGCAACGCGGTGAGAGACGGATAAGCGCAAACGCGGTCGTCGTGACCGTAAGCTCCGATGAGGGAACGGTCAAAGCCTACGTCTCTTGCCTTAGCGGCGGGAACAACGCATAACTCTGCGGAAAGGAAATCGTCCTCTCTTATACCGTACTTTTGATTTAGTATATTGAGAATATTGTTTTTTACCGAGTTATCATCCTTGTCGGGAATGCTTCCGATAAGGATATTCAACTGCTCACCCTTAATACCCTCGGACAGGGGAAGCTTTCCCTGATCTGCGCCTAGGTGGGGAAGCAGGTCGTTTATATAGAACAGAGGGTCGGAGTCGTCCTCACCTATATTTACGTCGATAACGCTGCCGTCAGCAAGAGCTATGACACCGTGAAGCGAAAGTGGAGTTGCAACCCACTGATATTTTCTGATACCGCCATAGTAATGAGTTTTGAAAAATCCCATACCGCCGTCCTCGTAAAGAGGGCACTGCTTAAGGTCAATTCGGGGCGCGTCAATATGCGCGGCGGTAATACGAATGCCGCTGTTTATAGGCTCACTGCCAACGGAGAAAACGAAAAGATTTTTACCGCGGTTGTTGTAGTAGAGCTTATCGCCCACGCTTATTTTATCTCCAAAGCGGTACTCGCGAAAACCTTTCGCCTTAGCCATCTCTATGGATATTTTTAACGCCTCGCGCTCGGTCTTGCCGCTGTCAAGATATTTTTTATAGTCCTCGGCGTATTCAAAAGCCGCATCGATCACAGCCTTATCCGCCCTTTCATATACCGTCTGCTTTTTGTACGTCAACTCATTGCTCATAGTTCTTTACCTCTTCTTTGTTCTTATAATATAACCTTTTGTAGTTTTCTATCTCTTTATTGACCTTTGAGACGTAGTTGCGTGTTTCCTCAAAGGGAATGTGCGTGAGGTTTCCGTTACCGTCTGAATAATTCGGGTCTGAAAGCCACTTTTGCACGTTGCCCATACCGCCGTTATAAGCGGCAAGCGCGTTATTCCAATCTCCGTCGAAATACGAGCGAAGGTAGGCGAGATAGTATGTACCGTATTTTATACTCACCTCGGGGTCAAAAAGTTCGTCGAAATCATAATTGTCTCCGAGATATTTGTCCGACGTAAGCTCCTCGAAGGTGCTCTGCATCATCTGCATAAGTCCTCTTGCTCCCACGTCTGATTCCGCGTACGGATCAAAGTCGCTCTCGACCTTTATAACGGCGTAGACTATGGATTCGGGAACGTTGAATTCATAGGAATACTGTCTTACGTAAGCCGAGTAGGTCTTTGGATGTGTGGCTTCCTCTATCTTTCCCCAAGCGAAGTCCACAAGCACTCCGAGCAGAATAGCTCCCGCTATAATAGCGGCTATTACCGCGGCTCTTTTTTTTGCTGATCCTTGCTCTGTCATATCGGCTCTCCTTTCACGTTTTTTATAGAATCAGTGCTTCTATTTTTGCTATATCTTTTGTAAAGCTTTCCATATCCTTGCTGTTATAAATGATATGGTCGGAGTTTTCCGTATAAAACGAGTCGTCCTTCTGGGCTCTTACGCGCTCCGCCGCCTTTTCTACCGAAATACCGTCACGCATGCGTATGCGCAAAATTCTGTCCTCGGCGGGAGCTATGACGCTTATTACCACGTCACATTCCTTGTTAAATCCCGACTCTATAAGCGTGGGCGCGTCTACGATCACCGCGCTGCGTCCCTCGCTCTCAATCTCCCTTACCGTCTGCCTTATTCGGTCGATCACCATGCCGAGGACCGTAGAGTTTAACAGTCTCAGCTTTTCGCCGTCGTTAAAGACTACTGCTCCGAGAGCGGCTCTGTCAAGCGTTCCGTCAGGCGAGAATACCGCATCCCCGAAATTCTCTCTTATTGCGTCAAGGCAGGGAGAGGGCGGGATAAGCATTGAATGGTACACCTTGTCTGCATCAATGCAGGAATAGCCTTTTTTTGAGAAATACTCGGTAAGCACCGATTTGCCCGAGCCTGACGGTCCTGTAATACCTATTATTTTCATAATTCTACGCTTCTCATTTCACTGTTTGATTTTGCCGAGGCGTACGCTGCTTCCATGACTGCCTGAACGTAAGCTCCGTCCGAAAAGTCAGGCGAGTGCTTAACGCCCGAGCTTACCGAGGAAAGAAACTCGTACATGCTCTGCATATGCGCTCTTATCCATGACGAAGGCGCTTTGGGGGCGGGGAATACCGACGGGGCAGGGTATCTGCCGACGCATTCGATTGCGGTGTATCCCGCGTTTCCGCCTATAGGCGACGAGGGTGCGGTCGCATCGTAAAAATAGAGGAAATTAGGTTGCATAAGAGAGAATTTTATAGCGCCCTTTTCTCCGTAAATACACAAATTAAGGTCGTCGTTCGAGCCTGTGGCGAGCTTACTTACGCTTATCGTTCCAACAGCTCCGCACGCAAGCGTTGCCGTGATATAAAACGCCTCGTCGGCATCCGTGTTCCATTCCTTTCCGTCAATGCCAAGACGCGTAGGATAAGCTATTTGAGACGTACCGCTGACGCTCTTGAATTCACCGCAAAGGTGATAGATAAGGTCAATGGCGTGCGAGCCGAGGTCGAACAAAACTCCGCCACCGCATACGTCCAACGTCTGCTTCCAGCCCGCAGGGCGGCAAGGATCGGTGCAGCTATTGTGAAGGTATTCGCAGGAGAATGACAGTATGCGTCCGAGCCTCCCCTCGTCAATTATCTGCTTTGCTCTTATAATGGGAGCAATAAATCGGTTGTTAAAGACTACGTTGCAGATAAGCCCCGATTTTTCTGCGAGAAATGCAAGCTCTTTTGCCTCGGCGTACGTTACGCACATCGGCTTTTCGCAGTATACGTGCTTTCCCGCAAGTAACGCTTTTTTAACGGTTTCGTAGTGATATATGTTAGGGGTGCAAACGTCTATTACGTTAATGGACGGATCATTTATAAGCGTGTTTTCGTCAGTCGTTGCAACCTTGAAGCCATAAGTATCGGCAACCGAACTGCTTTTTTCTTCGCTCGTCGTGCAAACACCCGCGATATGCGCCGAAAACGGCAGGTCGCTGAAGAAATATTTAAGATTGTCAACGCAATAGGAATGTACTTTTCCCATAGAGCCAAAGCCGATAAGTCCAATGCTAACGTCCTTCATACAACACTCCCCCATAATACATATATACATATTATTATACCTCAATTTACCTTTTTTTTCAAGAGTATTTGAAATTTTTTTGGCGTTTTGCTTGACTTGTATGCAAAAAGGTGTTATAATTGCGCTGTTTAATGATTTTTATGAGAGGTTAAGATTGTGAATTTAAAAAATGTACTTATATTCGGTGATAGCTACTCTACCTTCAAGGGCTATATTCCCGAGGGATATGCAAAATATTATTCGGAGAGCGAGGATGCACCTACTGACGTTCGACGTGTGAGTGAAACGTGGTGGCACAGAGTGATGACGTCTACTTCTTCAAATCTTGTTTTGAACAATAGCTGGTCAGGATCTACCGTAGGCTTTACGGGCTACAATAATTCTGACTGTTCAAGATCGTCCTCTTTCATATACAGGCTTGAAAAGCTCGCGGAAGAGGGATATTTTGAGAACAACGAGATAAATACTATGTTTATATTCGGCGGAACGAACGATAGCTGGTCGAACGCGCCTCTTGGCGAAATGAAATATTCAGATTGGAAAAGAGAAGATTTGTTTTGCGTACTTCCGGCAATATGTTTTTTTATAAAGAAAGCAAAGGACACATTAAAAAACGCTCGAATTATCTGTATTATCAATACGGATATAAAGGAAGAGATCATGAACGGCTTTGAGGATGCTTGTAAATATTACGGCGTTGAATTTATCCGACTTAAGGATATTGACAAAATTGGCGGACACCCGACGGTGAAGGGAATGGCGCAGATAGCTGAGCAAGTAACCGCAGCTCTTTAGAAAATAAATACTCCGCAAAATGCGGAGTATTTATTTTTGTTTTCTGTTGAAAAAAAAGAGAAAACATAGTATAATATTTATAGTGAATTTATAGGAGGCAGGGCGTGAGATACGAATTTATACTTTTTGATGCGGACGGAACGTTGCTTGATTTTCACAGAAGCGAGGCGGAGGCGGTAAAGGAGACAATGCTTATGCACGGTATTGAGCCTTTGGATGAAAACGTCCGTCTTTACAGTGGGATAAACGATTCTTTATGGAAGAAGCTTGAGAGGGGAGAGATCGAGAAGAACGTTCTCATATATCACCGTTTTGAATTGCTTGCCGAGGCACTTGGCGTTACGGTTGACTTCAAGCAAATGTCGCGTGACTATGAAAATGCCCTTTCAACGAAAGGATATCTCATCGACGGCGCGGAAAAGATGTGCCAAAGTCTGTACGGCAGGGCAAAAATGTATATCGTTACCAACGGACTTGAAAAGGTGCAAAGAGAGCGTCAGGCAAGATGCGGTATTGCGAAATATTTTGACGGTCTGTTTATATCAGGCGTAATAGGTATAGAAAAGCCGTCGGTAGGTTTTTTTGAATACGTTAAGGATCACGTTGACGGATTTGATAAGAACAGGGCGATCATCGTCGGAGATTCGCTATCGTCCGATATGAAGGGCGGAATAAATTTCGGGATAGATACGTGCTGGTACAATCCGCAAGGTAAGCCGTGTCCCGAGGATATGAGCCTTACGTACGTCGCGGAAAGCTTTGACGAGGTCATTAAATACATAACGGGTGAGGATGCGTAATGATATCCGATAATATTTTTGAAAGGCTGGCGGAGCTTAATATACGCTCCTTAAGGGAATATTCCCTTAAGAATGCGTCAACGTTTCATATAGGCGGAGTGTGTGCTTTAGCTGTTTTTCCAAACAGCGCAGAACAGCTTGTTGCCACGCTGTGTTTACTTGATGAAAACGGCGTTCGCACTCATATTTGCGGAAAAGGCTCGAACACGCTGTTTTCTGACGGCAGGCTTGATATGGCGGTCGTCTTTACCTCGGGGATAAATTCCGTAGAGATAAACGGCACTTCCGTGATCTGCGGTGCGGGAACGGGGCTGATACCGCTTGCCGCAAGGACTTGCGCGGAAGGACTGTCGGGCTTGGAGTTTGCGTCGGGAATACCGGGCAGCGTTGGCGGAGCAGTTTTTATGAATGCGGGAGCGTACGGCTCTTGTATGGACAGCGTTGTCGTAAGCACGGCGGCGTACGACCGCAATACGCAAAGAATTCTGGAAATCACGGAGCATAATTTCGGATATCGCGAAAGCGTGTATAAAAACAGTTCAAGCCTTTTGTGCCTTGAAGCAAAAATGCTTTTGAGAGAGGGAAGAACGGAAGATATACGCGAACGGATGAGAACACTTAGCGAGGAGCGACGCAAAAAGCAGCCGCTTGAATATCCAAGCGCGGGAAGCTATTTCAAGCGCCCCGCGTCAGACTTTGCGGGACGTCTTATAGAGATTTGCGGACTTAAGGGAGAGAGGATAGGTGATGCCTGTGTGTCGGATAAGCACGCGGGATTTATCGTCAATCTCGGGGACGCTACCTTTGACGACGTTATAAGGCTTGAAGAGAGGGTAAGAGATACAGTTTACAGGCAAACGGGAGTTATGCTTGAGAGAGAAGTGGAGATGATAAAGTGATTGCAGATAAGCGGGAGCTTGTAGAAAATATTTTTAAGGAGATCTCGGATATTCCGTCAACCAGAACCTGTTGCCAGAAGGCGCATATTTGCGGATTGCTTTATAGCTGTCAAAGAAACAGTGATAAAAGGGAATACACTGCCTTTTTTAAAAGAGAACGCGATGCGGAGCGTGCCGCCAACATTTTGAACGTCGGTTTTTCAAGCGGAGCGCAAATTGAGGCAAGACCTGCTTCGAGAGGCGGTCACAGAGGGTATGAGGTGGATTTTTCATCAAAGGCTCTGGTAAGATTTTTTAACGACATAGACAACTCAAGAGCAGAGGATATAAAAAAAGCATCAGGCTTTCGTTGCGAGGAGTGCGCGGCGAACTTTATAAGAGGAATTTTTTTGTCAAGCGCGACGTTGAGTGTTCCTCAAAACGGCTACAGACTTGAATTTTCCTTTGTAAATAAAGAGAGAGCCGCCGTTGTCGCAAGGCTTTTGGGAGAAGAGGTCGCCGATATAAGCCGTACCGAGCGGAACGGCAAGACGGTGCTTTATTACAGAAGCTACGTCAAGATATCCGACCTTTTATATAAGATAGGCGCGTTAAACGGAGGCTTTAATGTCGCTGACCTCAGTATGATGAGGGAGGAGAGAAATTACATAAACCGAACTACTAACTGCGAGGCGAGAAACATTGAGCGCGCGGTCGGAGCGTCACGGAAGCATATTGACGCTATAAATTATATTGCTTCCAGAGATAAAATGGCACTTCTTGACGACGATCTGCAAACAACGGCTCGACTTAGGATAGAGAACGACGAGATCTCTCTGTCGGAGCTTGCCGCGCTCCACGATCCGCCAATAACCAAATCTGGCGTAAACGGAAGGCTGACTAAAATACTAATGGTGGCGGAAGAGTTAAGAAAAAGTTAACATATATTTACACTTCTTCGCTTTTTATTGACAAAACAGGATAGATGTGATAAAATTACCGTGTGAGACTATCTCCCTGTGAGGAGGAGAATAAATGGGACAAAAGAAGAAAATACTGTCCGATTCCGTATGGAGCGTGGCAGGACTTGTTCTTATGAACGTTGCGCTTCAGTTTGCCGTTTATCCGTTTTGGGAAAGACGCGCGGGCGAGGCGGCGCTTGGAAACATACTTTATCTTATCTCGCTTATGAACGTGTTTGCCGTCTCGATGGGAGTCAGCGCAAACTACGCGAGACTGAAGAGGAGCGAGGGAGGAGCTTCAAAAAACTCCCCGTATCTTCTGATACTGCTCGTGGCTACTGCCGTCGCGGCTGCCGTTGCGGTAGTTATAACCTTCGTTGGCGGAGTGGAATTTACCCTTATCGAGGGAATTCTCTTCTGCGCGGTCACGTGCGCTACGATGTGGCGTTATTACGCCGACGTCGAATTTAAGCTTTCCCTGAATTACAGGAGCTATTTCGTATACTATTTTTGTATTGCGTTAGGCTACGCCGTGGGAATAGGACTTTTCTACGCTACGGGACTTTGGCCCATAACGCTTCTGTGCGGCGAGATATTGGGACTTTCCTTCGTGCTTGTAAGAGGAAGAATCTTCCGATTCGACGGCAAGGCGGACAGCGACGAGATGAGGGATGCGCTAAAGATTGTGTTTATCCTTCTCGGCTCGGAGATGCTTTCAACGCTTATATTCAACGCGGACAGAATAGTTTTAAAAATGGTTATCGACGAGGTTGCGGTCACGGAGTATTATCTTGCATCGCTGCTCGGTAAAACCATAGCGCTTCTGACAACTCCGCTTACGGGAGTTATCATAGGCTATCTTTCCAAGTATAAAGGGGAGCTTACGGCAAAGCTTATGAACGTCGTGGTGCTCGTTGCGGTCGGTACGGTCGCGCTTGCAACGGCGGCGTGTACGGTAGGCTCGTATATAATTATGCCGTTCCTTTATCCCAATCAGTTTGAAACCGTAAGGTCGTATTTCTTTATAGCAAATCTTTCACAGGTCATGTTCTTCGTGGGAAGCGTGATAACCGTCGTGCTTTTTCGATTTGCTAAATCAAAATACCAAATGTATATAACCGCGTTATACGCCGTATGCTTTGTTTCCGTATGTATTCCGTTTGCGATAAAATGGGAACTTGGCGGCTTCTGCGTAGGACTTGCGCTTACTTGCTTTGCGAGATTTGCGATAACGGTATTTCTTGGATATATCACGGTAATCAGAAATAAGAGAAAAAATAAAATTTCAGCGTGAGGTGCTTTATGACACTTGAAGAACTGCATGATAAGCTGTTTGACGTCTTGTGTATGGTCGAGGACATTTGCGAAAAAGAGGGAGTTAAATGGTTTCTCGACGGTGGAACGGAGATAGGCTCGGTTCGTGAAAAGGGATTTATTCCTTGGGATGACGATATAGATGTCAAGGTGTTGCGCGAGGATTATGAAAAATTCAAGGCGGCAATGATAAAACATCTGCCTTCAAACTTTAAATTTATCGAGCCTGACGAGTTCGATCCGTATTTTTACGACTTCGTTCCGAGAATAGTGGACACCGACCAGCTCTTGCGAGAGGTGACCGACGAGGACGTCGCGTATAAGAATTATCAAAATTGCGTCGGAGTTGACATTTTTATACTTGAAAACGCCCCTAAGGGTGCGCTCGGACGCAAGATGATGCTTCTCAAGTGTAAGATGATATACGGTATGGCGATGTCAAAGCGATATAAGGTAGACAAATCAAAATATTCGTTTGCGCAGAAGCTTGTAACCGCGGGCTGTATCTTTATGGCCAAATTTATGAGCCGTGAGAAGATATTCAAAAAGTGGAATAAGTCTATGAGAAAGTACGAGGGAAAGCCTACGGGCTGGGTCATAGCTGCCAATTTCCCGTTGCCTTATCTCGGATTTTACCGCTACGAGTGGTACGATACAATGGTGCAAGGCGAGATAAGAGGAAGAAAATTCCCCATACCCGTCGGATACGACGCGGAGCTTACCGAAATATACGGCGACTATATGAAGCCGCCGAAGGATAGATCGATTTATAAAACGCATCTTTCATAACTTAAAAGAGTATTGCGAAAATTCGCAATACTCTTTTAAGTTATTATGCTTTTATTCCTCAATATATTTCATCCACTCACCGTTTGACGCGTCGCTCGGCATACAGAGGTCGCCTCGCGGGGAGACACCGACCGTGCCTATCTTCGGACCGTCGGGTAAGCAGGAGCGCTTGAACTGCTGCGCGAAAAATCTGCGAATAAGATTTTTCAGCCATTTTTTCAGCGTTTCGTCGTCGTATTTGCCCTCAAATGCTATCTTCGCCAAGCGGTAAAGCTTGTCGGGAGCAAAGCCGTAGCGGAGCATATAGAAAATATAAAAATCGTGTATTTCGTAAGGACCGACCAAGTCTTCTGTCCTTTGCGCGATATTTCCGTTCTCGTCGGCGGGGAGAAGCTCAGGGCTGACGGGCGTGTCGAGAATATCGCGAAGCACGTTTGCAAGTCCGTCCTTGCCGTTTTTCTCTGCGTCGTTTGCGCAGTAAGCAACTATATGACGGATAAGCGTTTTTGGAACGCCGCCGTTTACGCCGTACATAGACATATGGTCGCCGTTATAGGTCGCCCAGCCGAGAGCAAGCTCGGAGAGGTCGCCCGTACCCACGACAAGACCGTTTTCCATATTCGCTACGTCCATAATGACCTGAGTTCTTTCTCTCGCTTGCGCGTTTTCGTAAACTACGCTGCGGTCATTTTCGTCGTGTCCTATATCCTCGAAATGCTGCATAACGGATTTGCCGATATTAATGCAACGAAGCTGTGTGCCAAGCTCCGCGCAAAGAATTTCCGCGTTTGACTTGGTTCTCTTCGTCGTGCCGAAGCAGGGCATAGTAACGCCGATTATATCCGTTCTCGGCTTGCCGAGAATATCCATAGCCTTTGCGGCAACTAAAATTGCAAGGCAGGAATCAAGTCCGCCCGATATTCCTATGACCGCGGTTTTTGCATAAGCCTTGGTCAGGCGCTGTGCAAGTCCCTTTGCCTGGATCGTGAGTATCTGCTCGCATCTCTCGTGCTTCGCCTGTCCGTCGGGAATGAACGGTGAGGGAGATATTTTTCTGGTCAATTTTGTTTCGGTAACGTCAAGGCTGAATTTTATAACGTCGTAATTTTCCGAGCCGTCGGATATAAAGCCGTCATTTTTTCTTCTCTCGCCCGATATAAGGTCGAGGTCTATCTCGCTTACGGTAATACCAACGCCCGAAAGCGCGGACCTTTCGGCAAGGAGCTTTCCGTTTTCGTATATAAGCTGCGCGCCGCCGAAAACTCCGTCCGTGGTAGACTCCCCGTCAGCCGCGCCCGCGTGGATATACGCGCATATATTTCTTGCCGATAGGGAAGACAGCATATTTTTTCTGTAGCCGTCAGCGCCGACCGTTTCCGCTTCGGCGTAAGGATTGACGATCACCGTAGCACCCGCCGAGGTCATATAGCAAGACGGGGGGATCTGGACATTTGCCTCCGAGCCTGTCTCTATTCCGATTTTTAGCTTGGGCATATCAGCACACTCGAATATGATACTACTGCCAAAGGGAACGGTCTTGCTTCCTATGCGAACGCTTTTCGTGTCTCCGACGTACGAAGAGAAGTACCTTTTTTCGTCGCGGGAAAGAAAAGTCTTGGGAACAACGCCCAAAATCTGCCCTTTTTGACAAAAAGCGGAGCAAATATAAAGTTTATCATTGACAACGAGGGGAAAACCGACTATAATAATAGTATCGGAGCTTTCAGTGAATGCGGCTATCTCGCATACGGCGCTTGTTGCCGAGTCGAGGAGCGCATCGGAGAAGAACAAGTCTCCCGCCGTAC
>JAZOON010000151.1:0-4859 GCA_045655045.1 Eubacteriales bacterium
AGCTTATTAACGAGCGCTATAAGACAGCCGAATACGAAAAATCCTCCGGGAGCCATTGCAAGTATCATCATTTTGAAATCTCCCATAAAGGGTATGGCAAGTCCGCACCAGCTTCCCGCGCCGAACACCTCTCTTATGGAAGCCATAAGGAACAGGGCAAGTGTAAATCCAACGCCCATTCCGAGCGCGTCAAGCGCGGAATCTGCCACCGTATTCTTACTCGCGTACATTTCAGCTCTTCCGAGAATTATACAGTTGACGACTATAAGCGACAGGAATATACCGAGCGCCTCGTAAAGGTCGGGAACGAATGCGTGCATTATCATCTCGACCATAGTAACAAATCCCGCTATGAGAACTATGTAGCACGGTATTCTCACCTTATCGGGAATTACGTTTCTCAGTGCGGAGACCGCCATATTGGAGCACAGCAATACCGCCGTTGCCGCAACGCCCATTCCGAGCGCGTTAAGCACAGACGTAGTCACCGCAAGCGTAGGACACGTACCGAGAACAAGCACGAGCACGGGATTTTCTTTAATTATTCCCTTGAGGAAATTCTGTAATTTACTCATTTCTCCACCTCCTGCGCCTTATTTATAGCATCAAAGCTCTCTCTGACGGCATCTATAAATGCCGACGAGGATATGGTCGCTCCGCTTATAGCGTCAACGCCGTCAAGCTCCGAATTTTTCGTGGAAAACTGAGAAAGGAAATCCTCTCCCGTAACCTTGCTTCCGATACCCGACGTTTCTCCCGACGCGGATATAACGTGACATTTTACTATCTCGCCTTCGTTCGTAAATCCTACGGCTACAGACATAGGATTTGACGCGTCGTACCCTTTTACGGACAAAAGAGCGACCCAGCCCTCGCCGTCAAGATCGCGATAAACCTCGCGCACGCTCTCGGGCTTCGTATCAAGCTCTACTTTTTCAAAGCCGCCGTTTTCGCAAAGCACCTCCGAAAGCGCAGCTTCCTCAGCCTCTGCCGTTGCCTTTTCTATCTTCGGCGCGGTTATCATATTTACCGCCGCCATAGCAAGTGCGATAATAAGGCATATAGACACGAGAACTATTATACTTTTAACTGATGAATTCATCTTTTTCATTTTTTCTTAACACCTCCCAGCGGACGCTTTTTCGTCCATGACGAAACGTAAGGCGTAAGTATATTCATAAACAGTATAGCAAAGGACACTCCCTCGGGATAGCTTCCGAAAACTCGAATAAGGACGGTAATAACACCGCATCCCAAGCCGAAAATGACCTTTCCCCATTTCGTAGAGGGAGTAGTGGAATAGTCGGTCGCCATAAATATAGCGCCCACTAAAAGTCCACCCGAAAGTATCTGCTGCAAGGGGTCCTGACCGAAGGCAAACGAGAGAACGAACACCGTTCCCACGAAAACTACGGGAGTGTGCCAGGTAATGACCCGTCTTATGACGAGATACGCTCCGCCTATGAGCAACGCGAGCGCGCAAGTCTCTCCGAGCGAGCCGCTATGTCTTCCAAGGAACAAGTCAAGGTATGATACCTCAGCACCCGAAAGCGGAGTAGCCGAGCTTATCGCGTCGTATCTTGTTGCGTAGTTGGACATACTTCCCGCAAACGAAAGCATCATAACGATTCTTGCGGTTATTGCGGGGTTCGCAAAATTTTTGCCAATTCCGCCGAAGAGCTGTTTTACAACGACTATCGCGACAACGCTGCCTATCATCGCCTGCCATAGCGGAACGGTGGACGGCAAATTGAACGCTAATAGCATACCCGTAACGATAGCCGACAAGTCGCCCACCGTAACGTCTCTTTTACAAATTTTTTCAAAGCCCCATTCACTCACCACGCACGTCGCAACGCACGTCGCAACGACCAATACGGCTCTCCAACCGAAAAAGACAATAGATGCCACGAACGCCGGAACGAGCGCGATTATAACGTCAAGCATTATTCTCACGGTGCTGTCCTTTGCCCTGACGTGGGGGGACGGAGACACAAGAAGTACGCTGTTATCCATTATTTTTTATCTCCTCCCTGATTTTTCATCTGTTGATTTCTTAGCATTGCCTTTGCAAGCTTATTGGTCTGAACGATATTTCTTCTTGCGGGGCAAACGTAGCTACAGCAGCCGCATTCCATACAGAGATTTACCTTAGCCTTTTCCAAGCCATCCGTATCGTGCGCTCTGTACGCCTTTTCGATAAGCTCGGGCGTGAGCTTCAGCGGGCAATGCTCCGCGCATCTGCCGCATTTTATGCACGCGCTCTCCTCGGGAGGCGTTGCGTCCTTTCTGTCAAACGCAAGTATCGCGTTCGTCTGCTTTACCACGGGAACGTTGAGGTCGGGAAGCGCCGAGCCCATCATAGGACCGCCCGCAAGTATTTTTCTCGGCGGACAGCTAAAGCCTCCGCAAAACTCTATCAGCTCAAGCGCGGGAGTTCCAATGGGTACTATCACGTTCTTAGGCTCTGCGATAGCCGAGCCGTCAACGGTCACGCACTTCTCGACGAGCGGCATACCCGTCCTTATATATTTTGCGATAGCCGCCACGGTCGTACAGTTTATAACTATAACCCCGCAGTTATGAGGGAGCTGTCCTTCCTTTATAACTCTGCCGAGCGTGTGGTAAACAAGCACCTTTTCTCCGCCCTGCGGGTATACCGAGGGAAGCCTTTTGACTGTAACGCCCTCCATACCTTTGGTTGCTTCTTGCATAGCCGATATACATTTCGGCTTGTTCTTCTCTATTCCTATCACGGCGTTCTTTATGCCGAGATACTTTTGAATAAGACCAATACCCTCCGCTACGTCTGCAGCGTCGTCTATCATAGTTCTCGTATCCGAAGTTATGTACGGTTCGCACTCCGCTCCGTTTACAACGAGCGTGTCTATCGACGAGGTATCGGCAGAAAGCTTTACGAAGGTGGGAAATCCCGCACCGCCAAGACCTACAAGTCCGCTTTTTCTTACTGCCTCGATAAACTCCTCTCTGCTCGTCACCTCAGGCGGTACGACGCTTTCGCTTACCGTCTGCTCTCCGTCAGGCTCTATTACCACCGTAGTTACGTGCGCTCCCGACACGGTTATCATTTCGTCTATTTTCCTGACCGTTCCCGACACGCCCGAATATATAGGCGAGCAAAGTCCCGCCACAGACTCTCCGACAAGCTGTCCTACCTTGACGGTATCCCCCACGGCGACCACAGGCTTTGCGGGCGCGCCTATATGCATCGACATGGGAATTACAAGCTTCTTAGGAACGCCCATTCTTACAGGAACGCAGTCCGCCGTATTCTTATGATGTGAAAGACGCGCTCCCTTTAATTTAAATATTGCCACGTTAAACCTCCGTTCCGCAATACAGTTACATTATCCTTAACGAATATTATACCATATTCCCACAGCCCTTGTCAACGATTGATATTATATTGTCAATGTAAGAAAATTTACAAATAAGGTATTCCATTTTTATTCGAAGTATGGTAGAATATTAGAGTAATTTTTACGGAAGGGAGACAGTACCGTATGCGTACGTTCGACAGCATAGATTTTTTATCCGATACGCCGCTCGTTGTCGCGCTCGGATGCTTTGACGGTGTTCACCGAGGTCATTCGTCGGTTTTAAAAACGGCAAAGGACAGAGCGGACGAGCTTGGTATTCCCTTTTGTGTCTTCGCCTTTGAAGAGCCGCCGAGAAATTTCTTTTCTCCCCGTTCAATCAAGCTTCTCACGACAAAGAAAGAAAAGCTTGATTTATTCGAAAAATCAGGGGCTGACGTTGCCGTTTGCGTTCCGTTCGATAAAAAAATCATTGACGTTGAAGCCGAGGATTTCGTCAAAAAAATACTTATTGAGAACTTGCGCGCTACGCACGTAGTGTGCGGATACAACTATACGTTCGGAAAAAAAGCTCTTGGAAATACGGAGCTTCTGCGCTGTATATGCGCAAAGCACGGCGTGGGCGTGACGGTGGCGGAGGACGTGACGGTGAACGGAATTTCGGTAAGCTCCTCCGTAATCCGCGCTATGCTTTCAGACGGAGACGTTGAGGGCGCAGCCTCTCTTTTAGGAAGGAATTATTCTATATCGGGAAGAGTTGTAAACGGGCAGCACCTCGCGAGAAGTCTCGGCTTTCCCACGGTGAACATTCTCCCGAACGAGAAGCAGCTCACTCCCCAAAACGGAGTTTATCTGACTCGGATATGCTTTGACGGAGAAGAAAAATTCGGAATAACGAACGTTGGAATCCGACCTACAGTAAATACGAATATTCTATGTGCCGAAACGCATATTTTCGATTTTGACGGAGATCTTTACGAAAAAAGCATCACGGTGAATTTTATTCGTTTTATTCGCAAGGAGACTAAATTTTCCTCTGTCGAGGAAATGGCGACGCAAGTAAAAAAAGATATAGAGGTCGCAAAAGCACACATAAAAAACGCTTGAATTGAGGTCGTCAATTCAAGCGTTTTTTATATGATCAGCGCAGCACCTATCGGATATATTTTCGCAAATTCGCGAATATATTCTCTGCTCTTTTCCACCATAACGGGAACGGTATTTTCGTATTTCAGGCAGAGGCGTTTCACGTCCTCGGGCGTAATATTTTCTCCCACTCGGACGAATATTTTTTCGGAAATATTCCTCATAGACATATATTCCAAAAGCCTATTTGCCCAATCCAATTCCGATCTGCCGTCAATTTTCAAATGTATTATTACGCGCCTTTTTTTATATATCATTTCAAATACGGATTGTAATATTATGACGGACGTATTACATTTTTCGCCGTGAATATATCTGTCATAATATTCACTTGCGTGATATCTGTCGGGGCGTTCAAACTCTTTCGTTTCGGCT
>JAZOON010000152.1:0-4424 GCA_045655045.1 Eubacteriales bacterium
AGAACACCCTCCCCCTTTTTTTTTTTTGAAAAGAAGTTTTTGGGCGCTCCTTTTTTTTAAAAAAAGGTAGCAAAACCGCGTCCCCCGCGTCCCCCGTGTCCCCAAAAATCCTCTTCACAAGACTAATCATATCCTCGTGAAGCGGCGCGGTAACGTTTTTCGTTTCACCGTTTTGCATAGGAAAGGTAAGCGAATATGAATGCAGCGCGTGGCGCGAGATAAGGTCACTCGGCGCGCCGTACAGATCGTCGCCTTCTATAGGACAGCCAAGGTACGCAAAATGCACGCGGAGCTGATGAGTTCTGCCTGTAACGGGAGAAGCAAGAACCAATGTATGCGTATCACTCCTACAAAGCACCTTATATTCCGTTATCGCGCGGTCGCCGCCTTCGCCCTCCCCGCACACCTCGCGAACGATAACGCTTTCTGCGGTACGGCGCATATAAGTATCAATAACCCCTTCGTCTTGCGAAAGAACACCGTGAAGCACGGCAATATATTGCTTGCGTATCTCCCCACGTTTCATTGCGTCCGAAAGAAACGCCGCGCTTATTCTGTTCCGCGCCACGAGCAACAGCCCGCTCGTATTTCTGTCAAGCCTGTTCACGGGGCGAAAAACGAACGGAAGTCCCATATTGACGTATCTGTAAGTCAGCGCGTTCGCAACAGTATCCCCGTAATGACCGAAGGATTGATGCGTCGGCATATCCGACGGCTTGTCGGGAACGACGAGGTCATCGTCCTCGTACGCTATTTTCAAGTCAAGGTCACTCGGCGTAAGCTTTTCTGGAGTTTGCGCGTCCTCCGTCAAAAGGCGGAGTGTCTGCCCCTCTCGCAATACGCACCTTACCGTTGCGTGCTCGCCGTCAACGGTAATACCGTTTTCCTTGAACTTCAAATGCTTTATAAACGCGCGGGACAATCCAAGACGGGACTGCAATACCGCAAGAACGGTAAGTCCGTCCGTCTCCCTATCGATCTTCAGTTCCATACCGACCTCCGCGCACAATAAGCCTATTTTATATATTATACCACTAATAAGAAAATAATACAAGATTTAGTCCGAAATTTTAGTCGAAAAGTATTGACAAAAAATTTTTTCAGTGATATAATAGCCGTACAAAAGAATAAACGCAGTTCATCGGGCGAAAGCCCGTTGTCGGGCGCTCTTGCGTTCGGGGATAAGGAAATCGCGGTGAAAATCCGTGGCAACAGCCATTACCGTAACTCTCGTTTTAAAAACGGTCAAGTCGGAATGCTTATCGTTCTGCGCTGTCTCTGCTCTCGATGGGCGGGGCTTGTAAAGGTCTCTTGGGCAACTTGGGGAGACGCAATAAAAGGTGGGGTAAGCGCCCCCCGTCTCGTTTTGCGTACCCTCCCTTGGAAGGGTACTTTTATTTTATCCTTTTGAAAATTCAAAAATGAAAGGATATTAAAAAATGAAAAAATTTATCAGATCAGCAGTTTTACTTCTGCTTTCCGTTCTGCTCGCGACAAGTCTTATCGCGTGCGGCAACACGGTAAAGAAGGAAGGTCTTTGGGAGAATGCGACCTACCGCAAGGATATGGAGCTTGGCGAGGGCGCAAATACCGCAGTGGTCGAGGTCAAGGTAGAGGACGAGACTGTGACGTTCACCATTCACACCGATAAGGACACCGTCGGCGACGCGCTTATCGAGCACGAGCTTATTTCCGGCGAGGAAGGCGCGTACGGACTTTATATCAAGACAGTAAACGGCATTACCGCCGATTACGACGTAGACCAGAGCTATTGGGCGTTCTATATCGACGGCGAGTACGCTATGACGGGCGTTGACGGTACGGAAATAGACGCTGACGCAAGGTACACGCTTGAATACGCAAAGTAATAAAAGCAAAATACAAAAGCGGTCGCAGAAGATAATGGACATGGCGGTCTTCGCTATGCTCGGCGCTCTTATGTTCTGCTCCAAAATAGTTATGGAAGCGCTCCCCAATATACACCTTTTGGGAATGCTCACTATGACTTATACTATCGTTTACAGAGCCAAAGCACTCGTTCCGATATATATTTACGTTGCGCTCAACGGTCTGTTCGCAGGCTTTTCCGTTTGGTGGATACCGTACCTTTACATATGGACGATCCTTTGGGGTGTAACTATGCTACTGCCCAAGAAAATGCCCAAAAAGGTCGCGTGCGCGGTATATCCCACGGTGTGCGCGCTTCACGGCTTGCTTTACGGAATACTCTATTCCCCCGCGCAGGCGGTGATGTTTGGAATGAGCTTTTCGCAAGCGGTAGCTTGGATAGCGGCTGGCTTCCCTTTCGACGTAATACACGCCGTCGGAAATTTCGTTGCGGGACTTCTCGTATTCCCCCTGTCGGAGCTGCTTAAAAAATTGGCAAAACGAAAATAGTAAAAAGGACTGATTCGCAAGAATCAGTCCTGATTTTTATTCCGCGCGCATAAAATAAACGGCAAAAATCCGTGTCAGAACCTTATTTTGTAGGGACAGGCGTCCTCGACTGTCCGCGAGATGTTCTCACAAAACGTACGTCGCAAACCGATATGTTTGTTATAATTTGTAGGGGGCGACGTCCTCGACGCCCCGTAAAATGTTCGCACGAAAGTAACATTTGCGCACAGAAACGGCGGCAGCAAGCCACCGCCCTACGAAAGAATGATTATCGCCCGTAACGGACAGTCGAGGACGCCTGTCCCTACAAAAAAAGAGCGAACACACAAAAAGGTCATACAATTATTGACAAAAACGTTTTATTGTGATATAATAACTATGCTCAACAAAACTAAATATTATGAAATATGGGTATTTTCTCTTTATGGGAGTATTATACTCTTTTTTGCCATAAACTACTTTTGGAATTTGTTAAAAATGCAAGCTCCACTGAGTGGTTTATGGTTTTAATACCCTATTTCATTTTAGTTTTGTTGAGCGACAATCGGAGTTTGCGTTTTTAGTGCGTCGGCTTCGGTTGGCGCACTTTTTTATTTTCTGGGGGAGTTATGGTAATAACGTTTTGCGGACACGGTGATTATATGCCAACAAAAGAGGACAAACAAAAAATTCTGTCCCTTTTGGAGCAGCTCGTTGGAGAAAAGCCCGCCGAGCTTTTTCTTGGCGGTTACGGCAGATTTGACGAATTTGCGCGGTCTTGCGGCGAAACGTATAAAAAAGACCACCCAAAAGTGAAATTGATTTTCGTTACGCCGTACATCACGGAAAGCTATCAAAGAACGCACTTGGAGTATAACAAAAAATTGTACGATAGCATCGTATACCCTGAGCTTGAAAACAAACCGCCGAGATTTGCGATTTTGTATCGAAACAAATGGATGGTAGAGCAAGCCGATTTCGTTATCGCTTACGTCGAGTATGAACGTGGCGGCGCGTATCAGACGTACAAACACGCAAAACGCAAAGGAAAGACGGTTTTCAATTTAACCGATAAAGAATTTTGATTTTTAGCAAAACAAAAAAACGCCGTCGCAGATTTGCCTGCGACGGCGTGATTTTATTAAATTAGCCAACGCCACCCGTGCTTGCGTTGTAGCCTTCAAAGTGCTGGAATGCACCCGCGCCAATGTAGTACGTTTCGTTATTGTAAGTAACCTTCCAGATGTTGTTCTTACCGTTTACAGCGATCTTCTTAAGCTCATTATTTTGGGTGTTGTTTCTGTATATGGTGGTGTAAGGAGATTCATCGTCGAATACGGGATTTGAACGAAGATTAACGTTACGTCCCTTTTCTCCGTAGCTGTTGTTCGTATCTTCCTTGATTACAAGCGTTTCAGGAGCCGTAAGGTCGGTAAAGGTTGCTTCGCTTGCATCGGTGGTAATATAGTCAGCGCTGACGTAAGCCTCACCGTCATTGTAAGAAATCTTATACCAATCGTCACTCTTCGCGGTAGCGGTTAAAGCTGCGCCTATGTTGACCTTTCCAAGAGACTCACTTGAAGCGGAGTCGTCCTTTCTTATGTTAAGGTTGTTAGCCATAGCGTATATAGTATAGTTGACCTCGGTCCAGCCGCCCTTTGTCTTGTTATTGCTCGTATCCGTAGAAGTTTCGGACGTATTAGCTCTGTCTGCCCAAACGTCGTCGTCTGCATCGTTTGACGATATAGGGGGCGTGTTGCTCTTACAAGCTACGAGAGCGATAGAAAGAATTGTAACGAGCGCGAGGAAAAGTGCAAGCGTTTTTTTCATTTTATTTCTCCTTTTTTCTTCAAAAAATCCTATGACAAAGCCTTTTTGAAAGGCTTTTAACTCACTTTAAACTATAGTATATTAATTATATCATACTAATATATCTTATGTCAAGCGAAAAAGAAAAGTTTTTTTAAAAAGTTTTTTGGATAACGATAAAATTCAACTAAATCCAAAACCACGCAGGCTCCTTCCGTCACGCTTCGCGTGCCACCTCC
>JAZOON010000153.1:0-6817 GCA_045655045.1 Eubacteriales bacterium
CACAGATTTTCGCCGTACGTTTTTGTCACGGCGGGAGCAAGCCCCCGCCCTACGGATTATGGGGAAACACAGACTTCGCCACTATCCTTTATATTTTTTTGTCAACGAGTTTTTTGGCTCCACCTTTTTCGAAAAAAAGGTGGACGCGTCCCCGCGCGTCCCCCCGCGCCCATGCATTTCTCAAAAAACCACGGGCTGTTTGCAAATGCAAACAGCCCGTGATCCGCCGATATTACTCAACGTCCTCAATCATCTCTGCTTCTTCGATGCAGTCGCAGTCGCAATCGCAATCCTCGAGAAGATCGTCGTAAATAGCTTCTTCCTTGTACTTCTTGATAAGCTTGTAAACAACGAACGCTACAGCAGAAGCAACAGCAAGAGCCGCTACGGAGATAGCAATGATCTTACCGTAGTTGGTTTTTTTCTTAAACAAATTCATTTTTCAGTCCTCCTTATATGAATTTAAATTATTTTCTAATATTAGTATACCATATTTTCAAAAAAATGCAATAGAAATTTTTTAATTTCTTATATTTTTTCTGCAATTTTTTCAAAAATATCCATCGATCAAGAAAGAAGAACGTCAAGTGACATCATAAGAAGAAATCCCGCGGAAAAGGAAAGAACCCAAAGGGGCGGTCTGTCGTCGCCGTCAGCGCCCGTAAACTCTTCAAGGACCGCGTACATCATAGCTCCCGCCGCAAATCCCAGAAGATACGGCAGAAGCGGCACGGCAATACCCGCGGCGAGTATCGTCAGTACTGCGCCGACAGGCTCTACCGCACCCGAAAGTCCGCCAAGAACAAACGAGGACAGCTTGCTTTTTCCCGACGAATAAAGCGGAAGAGAAATTATCGCTCCTTCAGGCAGATTTTGTACCGTTATTCCGATAGACAAAGCAAGCGCCGCCGCTACCGTTGCCGTCTCCGCTCCGCAAAGCACCTCTGCGTAGATAGCTCCGACCGCCATTCCTTCGGGCAGATTATGTACGGCAACCGCTAAAGCGGAAAGTCCACCCTCTCCAAGCGCCGTTTCTCTTCCGCCGCGACGAAGCAGCAGTCTGTCGCACCCAAGGAAAAAGACTATTCCCAAAAGAAATCCCGAAGCGGCGGGGATCGCAGGGGGTATTCCCCTGCCGCGCGCAAGCTCCATTGACGGAATAAGTAAGCTCCATATCGACGCGGCAACCATTACCCCCGCCGAAAAGCCTTCTATCAGCCGCCGCGCGCTACCGCCGCTTTTCCTTCCGGCGAAAAAAACGCATCCCGCGCCTACCGCCGTCCCCACAAACGGCAGCATAATACCAATAATTACGTCAAAAAACACCTCTTTTTACCTCCTGATGTCAGTATATGCAAAGAGAAAAAAAGTGTCGTATATTTTTTTGCGCTCCTGCAAATAATATTATCAACTATCTTTTGCGAGGCGGATATGCTAAAGGGTTTGAACAGAAACGTTATCGTGGTCAAGGGGAACGGCAGAAGCCGCTTTGAGACCGTGTATTTTATAATGAAAAGAGGCTCGTCCTCCTCAAAAAAGGACCTTGCGGACGAGGCTCAACGCCTGATTGGCGACAGCGGTCTTTTGCAGCCTCCCTCGGGAAAACGTCTTGGCGGCGCGGCTCTTTTCGGTATTGGCGCGCTGATAGGAATATTTTTGTCCTCGGTTGCGTGGCTGACCCTGTTAATATGTCTTTAGCCCCTTGACAACGGTGATAAATTATGGTATAATTTTCTCAGGTAAAAATTAAATATTCTGCCTCGGCGGAATATACAGGGAGCGGTGCTGTATATTTTGCGGAGGCGGTGTTTGCTTTTTGTTTTTACATAATAAATTTCAGGAGATCGTATGGCAAAAAAAGAAAAAAGCAAGCTCCGTATAATTCCCTTGGGCGGTCTTAACGAGATAGGAAAAAATCTCACCGTCCTTGAATATGCGGAGGATATTATTATCGTTGACTGCGGACTTGGCTTCCCCGATGAGGATATGCTCGGTATTGACCTCGTCATTCCCGATGTTTCCTACCTTGAAGCCAACAAGGAAAAAATTCGCGGTATCGTGCTGACGCACGGGCACGAGGACCACGTTGGCGCAATTCCGTATTTTCTGCGCCAGATAGACGTTCCGATATACGGAACTAAGCTGACGCTCGGTATAATAAAAAACAAGCTTACCGAGCACGTTCTGCCCTGTGTGCCGAGGCTCAACTGCGTAAGGGCGGGACAGACCGTGCGCCTTGGAGAATTTGCCGTTGAATTTATTCACGCCAATCACTCTATAGCCGATGCGTGCTGTCTCGCGATAACGACTCCCCTCGGAGTTATCTTCCACACGGGAGACTTTAAGCTGGACGTCACTCCCATCGACGGTGATATGATGAACATTACGCGTATCGGAGAAATAGGCAGAAAGGGCGTTCTTCTGCTTATGAGCGAATCAACGAACGCCGAGCGACAGGGCTTTACTCCCTCCGAGAGAAAGGTGGGAAAGTCGCTTGAATATATCTTCACCTCAAACACCGACAAGAGAATCGTTATCGCGACGTTCTCTTCTAACGTACACCGCGTTCAGCAGATAATCGACGTGAGCGCAAGGCACAAGCGACGCGTGGCAATCACGGGCAGAAGTATGCTCAATATCGTCACCGCCGCCGTGGAGCTTGGTTATATGACCGTTCCCGACGGAGTGCTCGTGGATATAAACGAGATAAAGCGCTTCAAGCCCGAGGAGCTGACGCTCATTACCACGGGAAGTCAGGGCGAGCCTATGTCCGCGCTTTACCGTATGGCATTCGGAGATCACTCTCAGGTAACGCTTGGAAGAAACGACCTCGTCGTGCTTTCGTCAAGCGCAATACCCGGTAACGAGAAGCTGGTCGGCAGAATTATAAACGAGCTTTCCAAAAACGGTGTCAGCGTTCTTCACGACGCGGTGGTCGCCGTTCACGTTTCGGGACACGCGTGCCAGGAGGAGCTGAAGCTCATAATGGCTCTTACGAAGCCAAAGTATTTTATGCCAATACACGGAGAATACCGCCACCTCGCCGCGCACAGAGAGCTTGCGCTCGATATGGGTATCGAGGACAGAAATATCTTCATTTCGGATATCGGTAAGGTGCTTGAGATAGACACCAAAAAGGCGCAGTTCTCGGGTATAGTTCCGTCGGGTAAGATACTCGTTGACGGCTACGGCGTCGGCGACGTCGGAAATATTGTTCTTCGCGACAGAAAGCATCTGGCGCAGGACGGTCTTATCGTGGTCGTGGCATCTATCGACGCCGAAGCGGGACTTCTCATTTCAGGTCCTGACGTGGTATCCCGCGGCTTCGTATACGTGCGCGAGGCAGAGGAGCTTATGGACGAGGTAAGAGCTATAGCGGCTGACGCTATCGAGCGTTGCCTCAACTGTGGCGGGGCTGTTGACCGTATGCATCTCAAAAATTGCGTGAAGGACGACCTTTCCAAGTTCCTCTACGCGAAAACCAAGCGCAAGCCTATGGTACTTCCCGTAATAATGAACGTTTGATTAGGCTAACATTACCAAAATAAAGCCCCTTTATTCATATAATTAAACGAAATTTCAGAAAAAAAGTGAAATTCATTAATTGTTCATAGCGTATTCAATGTTTTATCACTCAAAGATTGTATAATATACACTGTGAGTTTATAACGTCACACATAAAAGAAAACGAGGTAAACCCAAATGGGAAAATCTAACAGAATCAGAAACGACAGAGCTAACGCCGCTTTCGCGAGCGTTAAGACTCCTAAGAAAAAGAACGGAATGCCCTCGTGGGCTCTCAACCTTATCACGATCGTGATAACTGCGGCTATTCTCTTCTCCGTGGTATTTATGCTTATGTCCTCAAACGGCGTGTTCGGACGTATGTCCACCGCTATGAGATCGGAAAACTTCCGTGTAAGCAGAAATATGATGGACTACTATTTCCAGACACAGTACAACAATTTTGTGCAGCAGAACAGCTCCTACCTGTCCTATTACGGACTTGATACGGGTCTTTCCCTCAAGGAACAGTATTTCGATACTACCGAGGGCTCGGAGACTACTTGGTTCGACTATATGATGGAGCAGACCAAGGCTCAGGTAGAGGAGATACTTATTTACTGCGAAGAGGCTCAGGAAAGAGATATTAAGCTCACCGAGGAAGAATATGCGAGCATCGACGCTGAGATAGAAACGTACGAAACCTACGCTTCTATGTACGGCTACGACACCAATTCCTACATCGCTCAGATATTCGGCAAGGGAATGAAAACAAGAGATATCCGTGCGGCTATGGAGCTTTCCGCTCTTGCTTCCAAGTGCAGCACGCAGATCGGCGAGGAGCTTGAGGCAGGTATCAGCGACGAGGATATCGACGAAAGATACGAGAGCGACTCTCAGACGTTTAACAACGTTGACTACAGCTACTATACCTTCACCGTTAAGTACGAGGACGCAATAGAGAAGGTTCTCGGCAAGGATTACAGAAACGAGGATACGGAAACCAAGAAGGACGAGATAATCGCCGCTTACAAGGCGCTTATCGAGGAAGCAAAGGCTAACGCAAAGGCTCTTTCCGAAGCGGGAAGCGCAGATGCCTTCAAGGAAAAGGTTATCGAGCTTGCTGTTAAGGACGCTTGGGACGCGAACTACGAAACCTCTCTTGATAACAGCGAGGTAAAGGACGAGGAAGTTCCTTCCGACGAAAATACCGCTACGATAAAGGCGATCGTTATAGGTAAGCTCACCGCTATGATAAAGGCTGAGGACGAATTCAAGTCCGACGACGTTATAGACGCTGACGGAAAGCTTTTCGGCACTTCTATCGAAGGCGTAACGCTCAGCGACGATTACAAGACCTTCCTTGAGGACGTTGTTTCTACAGTATACTCGTCCGCAAACAGCAAGACTCCTACTTACTTTGCAGAGAAGGTCGCTTACTCCGACAGTGACGAGGCTATTGAGTGGGCGTTTGAGGAAGGCAGAAAGGTCGGCGACACCAAGACTCTTGAAGAGGGTGACGGCGCTGACGGCGCGGAGATCTCGGGTGACCCCGCAGAGCTTGAGTCCTTCTCCATAAGCGCGTACTACCTCGTAAAAGCAGAGTATAAGGACGAGGATCTGAGTAAGAACGTTGCTCTTATGGTGTTCTCTTCAAACGAGGAAGCCGCAGCCGCTATCGAAAAGCTCTCAAAGGATATGTCCGTTGAGGATTTCGAGGCTCTCGCTGACGAGCTTGGCGCAAACTTCAGTAAATACGAAAACTACACCAAGGGAGCTATGAGCGTTGAGGCGTTCGACACGTGGCTGTTCGACGACGAGACGGTCAAGGGAAGCTACACGGCAAGCGTTATATCTCTTGACGAAAGCACCTTCGCTCTCGCTATATACTACGATGACGGTATGCCCATGTGGAAGGTTTCCGTAAAGAGCGCTATATTCAACGATAAGTACGAAGAGCTTGACGCCGCGCTTACCGAAAAATATAAGGACGCTATAACCGTAAAGGAAAAGGCTTTAAATAAGATCGACGCATAATCGTTTCTTCGGAATATAATAATAAGGACGGGGATGTCTCATTTATATAAGGCGTCCCCGTTTCAATTTTAATCTGTTTTTGAAAAGAGTTTATTATGATTATTGAAAACAAACAATCCACCGTTGCTTATCTCTGCCCCGCTTGCGGATGCACCGTTACCAGTATCGTCGATGCGTTCAAGCTTTCGGCGGATATGGTCAAGCTTAAATGTACTTGCGGTAACAGCGAAATGACCGTAGTAAAAAACAGCGACGGAAAGGTTAAAATTACCGCGCCCTGCGTATTCTGCCCAAATTCCCACAGCGTTACGGTATCCAAATCAATTTTATTTGAAAGAGATTTGTTCGCCGTCAGTTGCCCTTATTCGGGTATCAGCGTTAGCGCAGTCGGAGCTTCTGACCACGTAAAGGCAGAGCTTGCCCGCTCTGAGCTACAGATAATTGATTTTCTTGAAAAAAGCGGCTTGACTGACCTCGACTTTATGAAGGAAGATGAAGTGTTCACCGACCCGCAGGTGCTGGAAATAATTACGTACGTAATAAGAGAGCTTGACGACGAGGGTAAGATCGAATGTAATTGTGAAGACTGCACCGAAAGAAACGTAGACGTCGAAATGACCGACGAAGGATTGCGCGTTTCCTGTCCGCACTGCGGCGCATCAAAGCTTATCCCCACGTCCTCGGTTATAGACGCTTACGATTTTATACACGCAGAAAAAATAGTTCTTGAATAAAAAGAGAAAAGCCAACTGTCACGGTTGGCTTTTTTTAGTTAATTTATGAGAGGTTTTTGTCACTGAGAAGGTTATTTTCCACCTTTTTTTCGAAAAAGGTGGAGCCAAAAAACTTATGGGCAAATGGGTGGCTAAGGTTTGAGTGAACATATAGAAAGCAATTTTATATGGGTAAATGAAAGTGTTCGTTTGCGGTGTCATTTTAAGAATTGCTCGCGCAATTTTTTGGGTGCCGCCACCCCAAAAAATAAAAATTTAGATTTGCGTGGGGAACGAGTTATAACACGGATTTTGGTCGCATGTTTGCTCTGTCTTGTAGGGACAGGCGTCCTCGACTGTCCGTTACGAAGGATAATCATTCTTTCGTAGGGCGGTGGCTTGCTGCCGCCGTTCCTGTGAGCAAATGTTACTTTCGTGCGGACATCTTTTGAATCCCTCCACCGCAAGCGGTCCCCCTCCCTTTAACAAGGGAGGCTCACAATAAAACTGCTAACATAGTTCTAAAATCCTTTAAAATTTAAGAGTTTTTTCGAAATGTTCGC
>JAZOON010000154.1:0-13301 GCA_045655045.1 Eubacteriales bacterium
GTTCAAGAAAATTCTTAACGACGCTGAGGACTATAAAACGTTAAGTGACGAGATAGCGGCTAACTACGACGGAAGCCGCGATTGGGCCGCTACGTATATAGGAAACGTCGTTGGAACTGAAGATTATGAAAATAACAACGATACGGCAATCGTTAACGATTTGTTTGACGGTGTGCTGACGTTGAATATAAACGGCGTAGATACGAGCGTTACCGTAATCATCAAGCGCGAAGAGATTGACGGAAATTATTCTACGGGAGATACCTATTATTACGGTACGCCCTCCAGAGGGGTTGCCGATACGGAAATGACGCTTTACATCACCGCCGAGGATCTGAACTCCGTCAATTCCGGAACTCACGTTACCGTGTACGCTATTGTGTTCACTATCAATCAGGATGCAAGCGGCAACCCAACAGGTGAATGGTATCAGGTGGGAGAAATGTACACCGGAACTGCTCAGGTGGTTGGATATATCGGTGGATATAATAACGGTTCCTTCGATACGGGAACGTGGAGAAAAACAGGAACCAACCAAACTATACATTCGATTATTCAATCTTTAGATTAAAAAATCATTTAGATAAGGAGAGTGATTTACTGTGAAACGTTGGATAATGGTATTGATTTGTATTTTGCTCTCCTTTATGTGCTTGTTTACCAGCATCGGATATGCCGCAATAAGCGGAACTATTACGGTTATGGGTTCTACCCACGCCGATCCGCCTACGGCAATTTTCATAACAGACGTTAGCGGCGGAGCGTATATTGACCCCGATACGCTTTCGTATACGGGAACTGTCGTTACGAGTAATCTTGTTATGAAGCCTGACGCAAATGGCGTATATGAAGCGAAATTTTCAGTAACGGTATTTAATAATACTACGGAAACGTACTATTATCTGGCTATGGTACGCGGAACCTATACCACGGGTGACGGAAGCGTTGCTACATATTCAAATGAAAATATAGAATTAACTCCAGATATAGCCATGGCGGAGGAAATAAAGCCCGGACAAATGAGGACGTTTACCGTCACGGCAGCATTTGCTGACGATGCGACCGACAAATCAAATCCCACGCTTTTCTCAAGCATCGACTATCAGTTCAGCACGACCAAGCCCGAAAACAAGGACGAAGCTGCAGTTGCCGGCGTTCTCGAAAAATTCCCCGAAATTTTGAACGATACCAACGGCGACTACAAGAAGCTTACAAGCGCGATGAATTCTCTTTCAATTAACCGCTGGAGCTCCTCTTATATCGGTAACGGTGGCGGTGCGAATGACAAGGACGCTCAAGCAATAAAGGATTTGTTTGGCGAAAATATGATGCTTAATATCGATGGAGAAAATAAGCCTGTTACGGTTATGATAAAGAAGGAAAACGTTGACGGAAACCGTAATACGGGAGAAGATACCGATGCTTGGGTAGGTCCGGGTAAGGAAATGACACTTTATATTACCGCAGACCCGTTGAGCAGGTCAGGCGGGTCCGCAATAGTTTACGTAGTGGTTTATACCAAGGCTAAAGGCTCGAATGAGTGGTATCAGATCGGAACTACCTTCACGGGCACAGCTCCTATCGTTTCATATTTTGGAACAAGCGGTACGGGTTCTTTCGATACTGATAAATGGAAGAGCACGGACGGTAAAGCCATTGAAGATTTGGTGTAGTTAATAATGTAAAAAAGGCTGATTTTTCAGCCTTTTTTTGCGGACGCGAGGATGCGTTTTTTCTGCTTTTTTTGAAAAAATGTAGCGTCAAAAAACTTATGTGGAAATGCATTACTAATGTTTAGCTAACATATCAAGAGTAATTTTTGCTTGGTAAAACGTAAGTGTTCGTTCGCAATACCGTTTTAGAGCGCGGACTTCGCCATTATTTTAATCCCTACCCTTTTACAGAAGTTCTTTAAAGGTAGCTTGAGGGAAACTTTCACGAAAGAAAGTTTCCCTCAAAAATTATCCATCAGCCCTTAACGCTGAATCTTTTTTTGCATCTCGGACATACTACGGTGTGCTTCCCTTTAGCCTTTGGCAAACGAAGCACCGCCTTACATTCGGGGCACTTGCGGTAGACGTGTGTTTTTCTGTCCTTAAACCTGTTTTTTCTCAGTCTGAAAAATCCGCAGAAGCGTTCGTTTTCCTTTCGTCTTTTGGAGACGTTTCGTGAGAACATTCTGTAAAACACGATAATCGCAAGAGCCGTTGACACAAGCCACACCGCGACGTCAAACCATACCGAGTCAACGAAAAATCCTATAAAGGTATACAGAATAGTTATGACGATATAGCTGACGAGCATAACGTTGCCCAGCGTATCCGTTCCGTACCGACCGTACATAAATCGGTACAGCTTTGACTTAAAATTTCCCTTTCCCATAGCGCTCTTCCCTTTTATTCAGAACGAAGCGCTTCGACGGGATCCTTCTTCGCGGCTATTTTCGAGGGGATAAGTCCCGCCACGAAGGTCAGAAGCATACTGATAAGCACGAGCGCGATTCCGCCTGCGACGGGAAGCACTGCGTTGATGTTATACATTCCCGAAAGAACGTGAATTATCGCGTTGATAGGCAAGCACAGAAGCACCGTGAAGAGTATACCGATAAGTCCCGCCGTAAGTCCGACGATAAGCGTCTCTGCGTTGAACACGCGCGATATATCCTTCTTGGACGCTCCGATAGAACGAAGCACCCCGATCTCCTTGGTTCTCTCAAGCACGGAGATATAGGTGATAATTCCTATCATTATAGACGAAACCACGAGCGAAATGGATACGAACGCAATAAGAACGTAAGAGATAACGTTGATTATCGTGGATATCGAGGACATCATAATACCGATAAGGTCGGTATACTTTATCTGCTGATCCTCGTCAACCTCCTTGTTGTAGTCCGCGATAAAGTTTTCTATAGTTTCCTTGGACTCAAAATCCTTGGCGTAGAAATTTATCGTAAGCGGATCTGCGCTCTCTGCGTCACCAAGCAGCTTGAGGGTGGATTCGTAGGTCGCATCGGTCTGAGGCGCGAGGTTATAAAGTGTTTCCTCGAGCATAATAAACTCTTTGTCATCCGCCTTCATCGTGGAAAGCAACGCAACGAAAATTTCCTTATTGACGCTCATTCCCTTGAGCGTTTCGGTCATTCCAGCGTAAATCGGCTGCATAGTCTGAGTTCCCGCAAGCTTAGCAAGACTCGGAACGTTCGCCAACATAGAAAGATCTACGCCTTCCATTCCCTGCATACCCTCAAGTGTTGAAAGATCATAGCCAACTATTATCATCTTTTGAATAGGTGACATAACGGGAAGCAGAGTAACCAAATTATCCGCATTTACCTGTATCTTATTTTGGAACATAACCGACAGCGTGCCATACAAACTTTTGAGGCTGAGGGCATTATCGGGATTCTGCGTTGCGGCGAACAGCATACTGCTGACAAGCTGAGACTGAGTCTGCTCGGGCATCATAAAGAACATCTCCGCAAAGCTGTTCTCCGTAACGTAAAGCCTCTGAGCAAATTCGGGAGTTTCCTTTATCATCTTTGTCATATACGCGTAGAACTGCTGCATAGTTGCGTCGTCTATTTTAGACACGAGCGTTCCGATATTCTCAGGCGTATAGTGCGTTCTCTCGAACTTAAGTCCCGTAACCACGTTGTATTCGGGATTTTCCTTTTGCTGCTTGATTATCTCGCTTTCAGCGTTCATTTCGAGTATCATATCGGTAAGCGCCTTGGTGTAGCCCACCGCGCCCGAAATGGACGTAGCCGTTGCTCCTTCCTTAGGACGAATTATACCCGAAATAACAAGCTCCGTTCCATTCTCCGTAACGAAGGACGCTCTTTCCTCGTCAAATCCGATATCGTCGCGAAGGTCGTTCCACGTAGGTAAGCCGTTGTCTCCCGTACCACCGTCCTTCACAAAGAAATCAGACGTGTTGAGCATATAGAACTTCATACCGAGGAAATCGTCAAGAGAATATTCCTCCATATGCGACGAGTCGTAAGTGCCCTCGGTCATAAGCTGCGTCATTATGTCCTCAAGCTCCTCCTGCGGAAGAACGCCGAGCATATAAAGCGTCATTTTGCTTATCTGGTTGTTTTTGTTTACTACGAGCACGACCTCGTTTGCGCTCGTAGGCCAATGGCTTCCCTCTCCGACAAGCTCATACTGCTGGTCGAGAAGCGCCTGATTGTTTATCATTTCCGACATCACGTTGAAGCCGCCCACGGTCTTCATCATCTCACTGATACCCGCAAAGGAGTCGCCCATATGGTCGAATATCTCCGTGGGGCTGACCTGCGTTTTTCCGTCTCCCGTGAATATCTGCAAATCAAAATCGTAGGTATACTGAATATCGCTGACAGCGTCCTCAAGCTGATCGTAATTGTCAAGCAGATATTGCTTGAAAGCCACCATATCGTTGCTTACGGTCGCCGACATTGCCGACATCATAGTACCGAGCGAGTCGTCAACGTAGATCTTATTCGGGTCTATGCTCTCGGGGTCTATATCACTGACCTCCGTCATTGCGCTGAACATAGCGGCAAAATCCTGCGTCTCGCGCTCGACCGTCAAGGGATAAGTGGAGAGAGTATCCTCCTGCACCTGGTCTATATACGCCTGAATTCCGTTTGAAAGCGCAAGTATAAGCGCAATTCCGATAATACCTATACTTCCCGCAAAGGACGTGAGTATAGTTCTCGCCTTCTTGGTGAGAAGATTGTTAAACGACAGACTGATAGCCGTCGCAAAGGACATAGACTTCTTCTTGTTCTTTTCCTTTTTCGCCTTTTTTTCCTTTTTCGTAAGCTGCGCGCTCTCTGCGGGGGCTGCGACCTCCTCGCACTCGTATGGGTCAGTATCGTCAATAACCTCACCGTCACTCAGCTTTACGATACGCGTTGAATATTCCGCTGCAAGCTCGGGGTTGTGCGTGACCATGATAACGAGCTTTTCTCTCGCGACCTCCTTGAGAAGGTCCATTATCTGCACGCTGGTGGTCGTATCAAGCGCACCCGTAGGCTCGTCGGCAAGAAGGATATCGGGATTGTTTACAAGTGCTCGCGCGATTGCAACTCTCTGCATCTGTCCGCCCGACATCTGGTTAGGTCTTTTATGAAGCTGGTCGCCAAGACCCACTTGTCTGAGCGCCTCGGTAGCTCTCTGACGTCTTTCCGCCTTTGAAACTCCCGAAAGAGTCAGCGCAAGCTCAACGTTTGAAAGCACCGTCTGGTGCGGTATAAGATTATAGCTTTGAAAAACGAAGCCTATGGAGTGATTTCTGTAGGTATCCCAGTCTCCGTCGTCAAAGTCCTTGGTTGATTTTCCGTTTATTATAAGGTCGCCGCTGGTGTATCTGTCAAGACCGCCAACGATATTGAGAAGCGTAGTCTTTCCGCATCCCGATGCGCCGAGAATTGAAACGAACTCGCTCTCGCGAAACTTCAGGCTGACTCCGTTAAGCGCGTTTACAACGGACTCACCCTCACCGTATTGCTTTCTTATCTGCTTAAGCTCAAGCATTTGGTTTTTTCCTCCAAAAATTATTACTCCTTATAATGATAACATTATTTTTTTAAGGTATTTTATGTTTTCTTTAAATTTTGAGTGAAATTTTGTGACGGTTGTGTGAAAAGCCGTTTTCCGACGTCGAAAAAGGACGGTCACGTTCAGTGCTTTCTGCATCTGAATCAGACCGTCCATTAAGGCAAGAGAGCCTTGACGTGGCTCTTCGCCCTCTATGCTCAAATTTCAAATACGTCCTTATCGTTCGGTGTTATAATCTCAAAGGGATACTTCCCTTTTATCTGCTCAATATCGGCGTATCTTTGCGGTTTTGCGTGGATAAAGAAGACGCGCGATGCGCGGCAGATATCAAGATAGGGAGAAAGCTCCTCCATAGTAAAATGAGCCAGCTCGCAAACGAAGCCGTCGATATTTTCGGAGATAACCGACGGAACGTCCTTTTTCCTCAGTCCCGAAGAAAAATCGCCGCCAAAAAGCACTCGCTTATCACCTTCCGTAACCAAAATCGCGTACGAATTTTTCATATGTGCCACGGGGATATATTCCACTTTAATATTTTCGTCGGAATAAACGCATCCCTCAAAAGGCAGCTTGAATTTAAGTCTGCTCTCATCGATATCGCCGTCCCCCGACGTATATATCCATCGCGCGGTCGCGTCTATATGCTCCTGCTCGGTGATAAAAAACTCCGCCGACGACCTTTTATAGTACCAATTCATAAGGTCGGCAAGATGCACGATGCCTACGGTGTGGTCGCTATGAACGTGCGTCGTGAAAACAGCGCGAAGGGAGTTTATATCCTTCCCGTTGCTTACAAGATAGTCCGCAATAGGCGCACCCGCGTCTATAAAATATATCGTGCCGCCCGATTCAAGCATCATACACGCGCAAGCTCGGTTTCTCTCGGGTACTCCGTGAGACGTACCCAAAAAAGTTATTTTCATCAATCATTCTCCTATTTTTCGGACATCGTGGATGCTACCGTCTTACTTATCTCGTGAACGAGAGGCTTGCCACCGTCAATATACGCCGCGGCTTCGAGCATAAGCTCGCGAGTTATATACGAGCGCAGATCCATCGTAGGTCCTGCCATATGCGGAATCATCATAACGTTCGGAAGTCCGAACAGAGAACAGTCGTCCTCGGGCGGCTCTTTTTCGTAAACGTCAAGCACGGCGCGGAAGCGTCCCTTGGCAAGCTCCGCCTCAAGTGCCCTCTGATCAACGACTGCTCCGCGCGACGTGTTAACAAACAACGCGCCGTCCTTGACTCTTTGCAAAAGAGGTGCGTTTATCATATGACGGGTTGCGTCGAAAAGCGGAGTGTGAAGAGTTATAATATCACACTCGCTGAATATCTCCTCAAGCGTCGCCTGCTTCAATCCGTATTTGCATACGTCACTCTCGGGCAAAGGCTTGATGTCGTAAACCATTACCGTGGCTTTGAACTGCGAGAGAAGTCTCACAAGATTTTTCGCTATTGCCCCATAGCTGACAACGCCTATCTTTTTGCCCATAAGTCCTGCCGTATACCAAGGCTCGGGCTTCCATTTTCTTTCGTTTTTCAGCTCCGACGAATACTTGGGAATATCTCTGAGCGCGCACAAAATATAAGCCAGAGTACCCTCTGCGACGGACTCCGCAAAATAATCGTTGCCCGATATGACCTTTATGCCGCGCTCCCACATCTCGTCGCTGACAAACGGAACTACCGTACCTCCAAGGTGTGTAAGCATCTTCAGATTCGGAGCGCTTTTCAGTATCTCAGCGTCAAGTCTTGGCGATGACCATAGCGTAACGTAATTTTCGCAATCCGCGATGGACCGTGCGACCTCGTCTGACGTAAGCTGCTTCTTGCTATCGTTCCATACGTTCTCACCCAGACCGTTTACAAGAGCAATATTCTCCTTGGTAAAAAAGGTATCAAAGGTATTCCCTTGGGGAATTGATATAAAAGATTTCATAAAAAAACTCCCGTCACTAATTCATTCAATAAGATTATACAACAACGCCGCGATATTTTCAATAAAAATATTGCTAAGTTTACGTTTCTGTTAAAAAATATTGCCATATATCAATATTTTTATATTGAAAAAAAAACGCTTTTGGCGTATAATATATGTATATATGTAAATTTATGGAGTTTTTTAATGAAGCTTTGTTTTTCTACGCTCGGCTGTTGCTATATGACGCTTGAGCAAACGCTGTCTCTTGCAAATTCGTACGGCATATCCGCGCTTGAGATAAGAGGACTTTCGGGCGAGCTTGACAACTCGAAAATACCCGAACTTTCAAAGGCGGAGAAACAGCATACGTCGGAGCTTTTCAGAAGGCGCGACGTCCGCCCCGCGGTTCTCGGAACGTCGATATCTTTTCACAACGGGGAAAAATTTGACGCCGCTATAGAAAAAGGCTGTGAAGAGCTGGCAATAGCAAGATCGCTGTTTATCGATAATATCCGTGTATTCGGAGACAGGCTAACCGCCGATGGAGATATGTGCATTACCCGCGTTGCGGACGGAATAGCGCGTCTTTGCGATTACGAGCCGCGCGTAAACGTGCTCCTTGAGGTCCACGGAGATTTCAACACGGTAGGTACGCTTTCCCCCGTTGTCGAGAAATTGGCTGACGTCAAAAATTTCGGACTTATCTGGGATATTGAGCATACACACAAGCCGTACGGCAACGGGTGGCAGCAGTTTTATGACTTTGCGCGTCCGTATATAAAGCACGTACACGTCAAGGATTTTTCCGACAGCGCGCAGAAGCTTACGCTCGTCGGTGACGGAGACGTTCCCATACTGCCGATAGCGGAGAAATTGCTCAGTGACGGCTACGACGGATATTTCTCTCTCGAATGGGAAAAAAAGTGGCATCCTGAGCTACCCGACATAGAAGCTGCGCTTGATAGCTTCGTTAACGTTATGAATGAGGTGAAAAGGTGAGCGCTGATAAAGTAATACTTATAATTATGGCGGCGTTTGCGGTTCTTGGCGGTATCGACCGCATATTTGGCAGCCGCTTGGGGCTTGGCTCGGCATTCGAGCGCGGTATATGCATTATGGGACAGCTTTTCCTCTCTATGAGCGGAATGATCGTCCTCGCGCCCGTTATTGCTAAGGTGCTGTCCCCCGTAGTTATTCCCCTTTACGGCTTCTTCGGAGCTGATCCCGCTATGTTCGCAGGCTCGTTCTTAGCTTGCGATATGGGCGGTTATCCCTTGGCTCTTGAGCTGACGGGCAATCCCGACGCCGCGCGACTTGGCGGCATCGTTGCGTCGTCTATGCTCGGCGTTACCGTAACCTTTACCGTTCCCGTCGCTATGGGCGTTATCTCAAAGGACGACCGTTCCTTTGCCGCTAAAGGTCTGCTTTGCGGTATAGTAACCGTTCCCGTGGGGATCTTTATGGGCGGTATCGTCGCGGGCTGCTCTCCCCTGTACGTTCTCAGGAATATCGTACCGATAGCAATACTGTCCTTAGTTATCGCGCTCGGTCTTTGGAAATTCGAGCGTGTACTTATTATTTGCTTCAACGTGTTCGGAAAATTTATGACCGCGCTCGCTACGGCAGGTCTTATCCTCGCCATCATTCAGCGTTTTGGCGGTATAACCCTGATACCCGAGCTTGCCCCACTCGACGGCGCGTTTATCGTGGTCGGTGAAATCGCCCTTATGCTCGCGGGCGCGTTTCCGCTTATGTTCATCGTTACGAAGCTTCTTCGAAAGCCGCTTCTCGCTATGGGCAAGCGTATGGACATAAACGAGCATTCCGTGACGGGATTACTTACGTCCTTAGTCAACTCCATTCCCGTATTTGATTCGGTTAAGGATATGGACTGTCGCGGCAAGGTCGTGAATATGGCGTTTGCCGTATCGGGCGCGTTCGTGTTCGGTGACCACCTCGCGTTTACGGCAGGCAGCGACCCACAGGGTATAATCCCGCTTATAGTCGGAAAGCTCTGCGCGGGAATTTGCGCGGTAGCGGTTGCTATGATCGTGACTAAAAGGAAATAGTGGACGCGGGGACGCGGGGATGCGGGGACGCGGTTTTGCTACCTTTTTTGAAAAAAAGGTAGCGCCAAAAAACTTCTTGACGGAAAAAGGTAAAAAATAGTGGTGGAGTCTATACTGTCGTCTGGGAGTTGGTTTACTTTAAGAGATAGTCTGTACTGTCGTTTGAAGAATCGCTCCCGCGAATGTCATCCTGAGCGTAGCCACCCCTTTGCCCATAAGTTTTTTGGTGATACCTTTTTTCAAAAAAGGTATCGAGAATCCGTATTTGTATCATAGATACCGATGTCCAACGCCCCGTAAGATATTCACATAAAAAAAGGAGATAAAATAATGTTTGATTTTCATATACATTCGTCCGTTTCTTTTGATTCGACAACGCCCGCAAAGGATATCGCGGCTGCGGCTGTGGCAGCGGGTATGAGAGAGATCTGCTTCACCGACCACTGGGACTGT
The DNA here is from genome assembly GCA_045655045.1 of Eubacteriales bacterium. GTDB lineage: Bacteria > Bacillota > Clostridia > Oscillospirales > CAG-272 > HGM12713. The sequence continues at coordinate 9,996 of JAZOON010000154.1, forward strand.
CATCCGCTCCCCAAGGACGAGCACGACTTGTTTTCTCTTGACGACTACGCTAAGGCTTACGACGGTCTTTGCGTTGACGGTCTTATTATCCGTCGCGGCGTCGAGATAGGTCTTAACGAATGGAACGCGGGCATGTGCGAGGAATTTTTGAAGGAAAGAAAATTTGATTTCGTTATAGGCTCAGTCCATTACGCCGACGGATACGACCCTTACTATCAGAGGTATTGGGAAGGCAAGACCGTAGAGACGGCGTATATGCGATATCTTGAAAAATCACTTGAATGCGTCAGAATACACGAGGATTACGACGTTCTCGGACATCTTACCTACGTTTGCAAATCCCCCAACAATCCCTTCGGCGCGCCGCTCAGATATGAGGAATGCCGCGAGATTGCCGACGAAATAATGCGCATACTCGTAAGCAAGGGCAAGGGTATGGAGATAAACACGAGCGGTGTTGACAAGGGCGTTGATCTTCTGCCGTCCATTGAATATATAAAGAGATTTAAGGAGCTTGGCGGAGAGATCATTACTGTCGGCTCGGACTCACACGACAGCGTACGCATTGGACAGTACTGTTCAAGCACTATAGAGCTTCTTCGGGACGTATTCGGTTACGTCTGCACCTTTGAGGGCAGAAAGCCCATATTCCATAAGCTGTAAATGAAAAAACGGACGAAATTCGTCCGTTTTTTGTTTTTTCTTCCATTCAAAATGAAACAGCAGCTTTAAAATTCCGCTCTCTGTATATCCGCGCCGAGGAATTTCAGCTTTTCCACAAGCTCCTCGTAGCCTCGGTCTATACACTCTATTCCCGTAACCGTCGTCTCCCCCGTCGCGGCAAGTCCCGCGATAACAAGACACGCGCCTGCGCGCAGGTCGCTTGCCTCAACAGCCGCGCCGTGCAAGGACGCAACTCCGTTTATAATGACCGTGTTATCCACTATCTCCATATTAGCGCCCATTTTCTTCAGCTCGTCTACGTACTTGAAGCGACTGCTCCACACGCGCTCCGTTATCTTACTTACTCCCCTCGAAAGAGCAAGCATCGCGCTGAACTGTGGGTGCATATCCGTGGGAAATCCCGGATAGGGATTGGTCTGTATCTCCGTTCCTCGGTGAAGCTTGCTTGACTCCACCGTTATGTAGTCGTCTCCAACGTCAAGATCAAGTCCTATCTCGCGCAGCTTTACCGTCACCGCCTCCATATGCTTTGGAATGATCCTTCTTACCGTCACCTTACCGCCCGTTGCGGCAGCCGCCGCCATATACGTTCCCGCCTCTATCATATCGGGAGCAAGACCGTATATACAGCCGTGAAGCGACTTAACTCCGTTTATTCTTATCATGCTCGTTCCCGCGCCCGAAATATCCGCGCCGCAGGAATTGAGGAAGCTCGCGGTGTCCACAATATGCGGCTCTCGCGCGGCGTTCTCGATTACCGTCGTGCCCTCGGCAAATACCGCCGCGAGCATAACGTTTATCGTAGAGCCTACCGATGCTATATCAAAGTAAATAAAATTGCCCTTGAGTCCGTCGGGGGCAGTCGCAACTATGTTTCCGTCCGCACCGTATTCAATTTTAGCTCCAAGAAGCTCAAAGCCCTTTATGTGCTGATTTATCGGACGTGTTCCAAAATCACATCCGCCGGGGTATCCCACCTGCGCACGCCCAAATCTGCCGAGCATCGCGCCTATGAGATACGACGAGCCTCTCATTTTACTGACGTATTCAAGCGGCGGACTTTTCTGTATTATATCCGTCGTATCTATCATCACGGTATCCGTATTGATAAAACGCACCTTAGCGCCCATAGCCCTGAGCGTGTCGAACGTCAGCGAAATGTCGCTCACGTCGGGAACGTTACTTATCGTGCATATATCCCCTGCGGCGATAGTGCCGAAGAGAACGGGAAGCGCGGAGTTTTTCATTCCGCTTATATTAACGTCGCCGTACAGCGGTCTGCCGCCACGGATGACAAGCTTTTCCATAAATCAAAACCTCCGTTAACATATTCTCATTATATTCAAAGAGTTCTGCGGGTTTGCCGATTATTTAAAATTCATTTTTTAAAATAAGCGACCGCAAGGTCAACTACCATTCCGTAGCTCCTCGTTCCTTCCGTGCCGTGAAGCTTCAAAAAGGTGTCGTTTACCGTTTCGGAAACCTCGGATGCGGCAGAATCTCTGTATTTTTCGTAAAACTCGGAATAAGCGACAAGCTCGTTGCTTACGTCGTACGGAATCGAGTAACGCGCGCTTACGTACAGCGAAGCATCCGCGCTTCCGAGAGCGGCGAGGACGTATTCGTACATATTGAGATACGCAGAATAGCGTATATACGCGTCGTCGGATGCGGAGCATACGAGAAACGCCATAAAATTCGCCTCGTTTTCACGGGCAATTCCCCGCTGGTGTGACAGCTCGTGCGCCGCAGTAAAGGGAATCGTGTAGTCGGGAAAGGCTACGTTTATATTCGCCTCGCCCGTAAAAAAGGTGTAAACTCCCGTTATATGAGTATAAGACATAGCCTCACTCAGCATCACGGGCTTTATTTTGCTGTCGAGTCTCTGCACGAAATCATATTCGTCACAAGTTTTGCCGTACGCGTCGATAAGCTTCTCGTTCATTTCCTCAAGGGAATACGGCATTACGGAAAAGCCGTCGCGCGCGTAAATCACGTTTTGACTTTCTTCCTTGAGAATATCCGCAAGTATTATCGCCGTATCGTAAAGCTCCTCGGCGCTGACCTCCGCTCGCTCAAGTCCAAGCTTCTCGTCAAGCGTTGTTCCTCTGTACGCGGGCGCAAAGCCTACGGTGAACGTGGCAAAAACCACGGCAAGCGCGGAAAATACACATATCAGCGAGCTTATAAGCTCCTTTAACGTGTCTCCGTACCTTCTGAGTATCAGGCGCGTTGCCAAAAACACCCACACGGGAATAAGCAAAAGAGCAAATTCGGCAAGCGAAAAGGGTATCCACCCCGTAAGCTTGGCGAGTACCGCTCGAAAGAAGGAGCTTATATATCTGTTAAAAAAATCGGAAAAGCCCTCACTCAACAAAAACGCGGCGTAAAGCGGCAGACATACGGCGGCAAAAATATATATTATTTTAACTCCCAGAGGAAGTCTTAACGAGAATTTTCGTTCTTTTGTTACGTCATCGGATGGTCTGCTCACTCGCAGATTAAATTTCATTTCTTTTCTCCGATCTTATTTGTTTTCGTGCGAACGTCTCACGGCGAGAGCAATTCTTCAAATGACAGTACAGACTACACCACTGTCTTTTTTGTCAAGAAGTTTTTTGG
>JAZOON010000155.1:0-14077 GCA_045655045.1 Eubacteriales bacterium
TTTTGTCACAAATGCACAAATTTTGAAATATACCTTATTTTTTTATAAATACTATTTACAATTTTAGGCGTTTGTGATATAATATATTTGAGGATAAATATTATCCTTAAAGTTTATTTTTCAGGAGGCAGACTAATGAAGGTTACCATTGTTGGAAGACAAATGAACGTGTGGGATGAGATGAAGCTCATCATCGAAAACAAAATGGACAAGCTCGCTAAGTATTTTAACGACGAGTGCTCCGCTACGATCACTCTCAGTTCAAAGCATAACGAAAAATGCCTCGAAATTACGATAGTCTCTGCGGGAACTATTTTCCGCAGTGAGATGCAGGACGAAACCTTCAGAAACGCGCTTGACCGCGCGGTTACTGCGATAGAGCGTCAGATAAGAAAGAACAAAACAAGACTTGCGAAAAGGCTCCGCGCCGATGCGTTCAGCGGAGGCATATTTGACACGGGCGAGGATTTTGAAGAAGAGCCCGAGTTCAAAATTCGCCGCAAGAGCTTCACTCTCAAGCCTATGGCTATAGAGGAAGCCATTATACAGATGAATCTTCTGGAGCATGAATTTTTCGTATTCAAGGACGACGTAACGGGCGAGGTAAACGTGGTTTACAAGAGAGCCGACGGAGATTACGGTCTTATAGAAACTCAATCATAACATTTTCCTCATTTTCTCCTTTCTTTTTTAGGGGCAGGTCGCGTGCGACCTGCCCCACCATCTATTTTGTGCATATATTACAATAGTTTTGCAGTTTTATAATATATTTTGTCGAAATATAGTATTGAAAGCTCGCCAAAAATGTGGTATAATAACTGTAATATTTTTAAACCGTTGAAGTTTTTCGGAATCGTTTATCGAAACCGTAAACGGAGGGGCTCTGGAGAATCTCGTAAAGAGTGCCGAAGGTGCAAGGCTAAGCGTTGCTTAGCTGAATCTCTCAGGCAAAAGGACAGAGCAGACGAAAATTTATGTCTGTATGTTTTTCTTTAGAGCCACTGAAGGTATTTCAGTGGTTTTATTATTTTTAAGGAGGCTTGTATGCAAGCATTAACAGATTTTCTCTTGCCGATAGTACAAAAAATCAATGCGTATCTGTCGGACTACATTCTCATCTTTCTTTTGGTAGGCGTAGGTCTTTTCTATACCATAAGAACACGCTTCGTCCAGATCCGTTGCTTTGGCGAAGGTATGAAAAAGGTTTTCGGTAACCTCTCTCTCAAGGGCGGAAAGCGCCACGGCGGTCTTTCTTCCTTCCAGGCGTTGGCTACGGCTATCGCGGCGCAGGTTGGAACGGGTAATATCGTCGGCGCATGCGGTGCGATACTCATAGGCGGTCCCGGCGCTATATTCTGGATGTGGATAATCGCATTCTTCGGTATGGCAACCATCTATGCCGAGGCTGTTCTCGCTCAGGAAACGAGAATAGTAAAGGAGGACGGCTCCGTTCTCGGTGGTCCCGTTTACTACATCAAAAAGGCTTTCTCGGGCGGATTTGGTAAATTTCTCGCGGTATTCTTTGCTATAGCGATCACTCTCGCACTTGGATTTATGGGCTCTATGGTTCAGTCCAACTCCATAGCCGGTGCTGTTTCTTCTGCTGCTCCCGTTGTAAGCGGCTGGATGATCGGTCTTGTGCTCGCTGCTCTTTGCGCGTTTATCTTCCTTGGTGGCGTTCAGCGTATAGCATCTGTTGCCGAAAAGATAGTTCCTATAATGGCAGTCGTATATCTGCTTATCGGTCTTATAGTGCTCGGATTTAACATCACGGCAGTTCCCGCAACCTTTGCTCTCATATTCAAGTCCGCGTTCGTTCCTCAGGCTATAATCGGCGGCGCATTCGGCGCAGGCATCAAGGCGGCTATCAGCCAAGGTGCTAAGAGAGGTCTTTTCTCCAACGAGGCAGGTATGGGTTCAACGCCTCACGCTCACGCACAGGCATCTGTCAAGAAGCCCCACGATCAGGGTGTTGTTGCTATGATCGGCGTGTTCATAGATACGTTCGTAGTTCTCACTATAACGGCTCTCGTTGTAATCTCTACGCTCTACATCGGCAAAGACGGACAGATCATCAATGCCGATACTATGGCTCTCGCAGGAATTACCAAAAATAATTTGATGCAGACCGCCCTCGGCACTGTATTCGGAGATATGGCAGGTAATATACTCGTTGCCGTATGTCTTACCTTCTTTGCTTTCACGACTATCATAAGCTGGAACTTCTTTGGTAAGCAGAACGTTGAATATCTCTTCGGCAAGAAGGCGAAGATAGCTACGGCGATCTACTCAGTACTTGCAATCGCGTTTATCTTCCTCGGCTCTTGCTTTGATCCCGACCTCGTTTGGGAGCTTGCGGATATGTTCAACAACATAATGGTAATCCCCAACGTTATCGCGCTCTTCTTCCTTTCAAGCTTTGTCGTAAAGGCTGTTAAGTCTCGCAAAGCAAAGACAGACGACGCAAAAGTTGATGCGGGAGAAATAGAAAACAACTAAAGACAAAAAAGTGGCTCGAAATCGAGCCACTTTTTTATTGTCTTTCCATCTGCTTTGCAATAGCGTTTGCGATAATTGCTTCCGCTTCGTCAATATCTCTTGCCGAAACGCTACAGCCCGCGGCTCTTACGTGTCCGCCACCGTCAAATTTTTTGCATATTGCCGCAACGTCAAAATCCACGGACGAGCGCATAGATACTCTGAAAAGCGGTTTGTTTTCCGACTGACGGACGGAAAAGGCAACCTCGACTCCGCCGATAGAGCGCGGAATATCAATTACAGTTTCAAGATTTTCGTCGCAAAGTCCAAGGCTCTGTATAGACGAATACGGAATTGTGACCGACGCTATTCTTCCGTCGAGATGCAGCTTGAGTCTTCTTGCCGCTTCTCCCTCTGCCGCCATTTGCTTTGGGGTTTTAGAAGCAAAAAGTCTGTGGTTTACGTCCGCCGCATCCGCACCCATTTCAAGAAGCTCCGCCGCTATGCGGTGTGTTGCGGGGGTTACGTTTGCAAATCTGAAGCCGCCCGTATCCGAGCTTATTGCCGCGTATATACAATTAATAACGTGCGGCGGTATCGCGCTTATCTTGCCGTCTGCCAAAAGCTTTTTGGCAATAGCGAAAATTATCTCACCCGTTGCGGAAGCCGTCGCGTCGATATAGTTATCGGCGTACACCGTTCCCGTTCCGTGGTGGTCTATCATAAGGTCGATATCCTTGCGAAGTCTTTCAAACATATCTCCAAGCTGAGAAGGAGAAGCGGAATCGACACTTATAACTCTTTCGTGACCGAGGTCCATTCCCGCGTCCACAACGACGCTTCCCTGCGCGTTCTCCGACAAGAATTTAAGTCTTTCGGGAACTTCATCGGAGCACACGCATATAGCAGGCACGCCCATAATGCGCAAAAGCTCTCGCAATGCGAACGCCGAGCCGACCGCGTCGGCATCTGAACGCACGTGATAAACGATGAGTGTTTTTCTGTTCTCGCAAAGCTTTTCGCAAACCGCGTCAAGCGTCAAGGTTTTAAAGCTCATCGTCACCCGTCTCCTCGTCCTCGGACGCAGATATCTCAATGCCGTTCAAAAGCTTAGAAATATGCGCGCCGTGAGCTATGGAATTGTCCTCGCAGAAGGTAAGCTCGGGTGTCATACGCAGATTAAGTCTTTGCGCAAGCTGACGGCGGATATATCCCGCAGACGATTTAAGTCCCTTTGCCACCTCTTTTTTGTCTCCCATCATTGCGGAGTAAAACACCTTTGCGTATTTCAAATCCCCCGTTGCCTCAACAGCGGTTATGCTTATAAACGCGTCCTTGACTCTCGGGTCCTTGACCTCGCGAAGTATCATCGCAAGCTCCTTTTGCATTTCATCATTTATTCTTCCACGTCTGTAATTTGCCATATTTATCCTCTTGTTTTTATTTGTTATATTTATTATACCACCTTTTTATAGATAAATCAAGTAAGAAAATCAAAAAAGGAGAACCCCATCTACGTGGGTTCTCCTCTTTTTAAATCGCCTTGCGATTTAAAAATTCACCTCTCCTGCGTTTTCTTGAACGAAGGGGGATGTTTCGTCCGTTGCGACGGACGACTTAAGGCTCTGCCTTAAGTATCCGCAAGCTTTTGAAAAAGCTTGAGCAAAATTTTTTTTGAAAGTTTACTGTGCTGCGTCTACGATAGCGGTGAACTTGCTTGCTACCAAGGAAGCTCCGCCGATAAGTCCGCCGTCAACGTTGGGCTTTGCGAGAAGCTCTGCCGCGTTTGCGTCGTTCATAGATCCACCGTACTGAATGGTAACGGTCTCTGCTACGTCTGCGCCGTACATATCGGCAAGAACCTTACGGATCTCACCGCAGGTCTCCTCTGCCTGCTCGGGAGTAGCCGTAAGTCCCGTTCCGATAGCCCATACGGGCTCGTAAGCGATAATAACGTTCTTAAGCGCCTCAGCATCAACGTCTGCAAGGTCGAGCTTGGTCTGCATAGCAACTACCTCGTTGGTAATTCCTGCAAGTCTCTGCTCCTTAACCTCTCCAAGGCAAAGTATGACCTTCATACCTGCCGCAAGTGCTGCCTTCGTGCGAAGATTTACCGTAGTGTCGGTCTCTCCGAAATACTGACGTCTCTCACTGTGACCGATGATTACGTACTCAACACCGATAGCCTTGAGCATTTTTGCGGAAACCTCACCTGTGTAGGCTCCCTTTTCCTCGTAGTGAACGTTCTCTGCTCCTATCTTTATGTCAGAGCCCTCTGCCGCCTTCATTGCAGCAGCGATGGTTACGTAAGGCGCGCAGAATATAACGTCGCACTTATTCTTACCAGCAACCATGGGCTTTATCTCGTTGATAAACGCAGTTGCCTCGTCAGGCGTAAAATTCATTTTCCAGTTACCTGCTATAACTGTTCTTCTCTTTGCGGGATTCATTTTTTATTTCCTCACTTTAATTTTATTTTAAAATTCAAACACACCGCCGCCAAAGCGACGGTGTGTCTTTTAGTCTTTAATTACTTGTCAAGAAGGCAAGCTATACCGGGAAGCTCCTTACCCTCAAGGAATTCAAGGGAAGCTCCGCCACCTGTGGAGATGTGCGTCATCTTATCAGCAAAGCCGAGCTTTTCAACTGCTGCCGCAGAGTCGCCGCCGCCGATTATGGAGATTGCGCCGCTGTTAGCAACTGCCGCCGCAACTGCCTCAGTACCACCCGCAAAGTTCTTCCACTCGGAAACGCCCATAGGACCGTTCCAAACAACGGTTCCCGCGCCCTCGATAGCCTTTGCGAAGTTCTCACGGGTCTTAGGACCTATGTCAAGTCCCATCCAATCCTCGGGCATAGCCGTGGAATCAACGGTCTTATGCTCGGTGTTCTCGTCGTACTCTCTTCCGAGAACGTTGTCAACGGGAAGCATAAAGTTAACGCCCTTAGCCTTTGCCTTAGCAACCATTTCGTAAGCAAGGTCAAGCTTGTCATCCTCGCACAGAGAAGTACCTATGCTGTAGCCCTGTGCGTTGAAGAAGGTGTATGCCATACCGCCGCCTATGATAAGCGTATCAACCTTTTCGATAAGGTTGTTGATAACTCCGATCTTATCGGAAACCTTTGCGCCGCCAAGGATAGCAACGAAGGGACGTGCGGGATCGGCAAGAGCCTTACCCATAACCTCGATCTCCTTCTGGATGAGGTATCCGCAAACTGCGGGCAGATAATCTGCAACGCCTGCGGTAGAAGCGTGTGCTCTGTGAGCAGAGCCGAACGCGTCGTTTACAAATATATCAGCGTAAGAAGCAAGCTCCTTTGCGAAATCAGCGCCGTTCTTGGTCTCTCTTGCGTCAAAGCGAACGTTCTCTATAAGAACTGCCTCGCCCTCCTTAAGAGCCGCAACCTTTGCCTTTGCGTCAGGTCCGATAATGTCCTCAGCGAAGGTTACCTTATTGCCAAGGTACTCGTTAAGTCTGTCAGCAACAGGCTTAAGCGTAAGAGTCTTCTTGTCGTCAAGCGCCTTCTTGAGAAGCTTTTCGGTAGCCTCAGCCTGCTCCTCGGCAGGAAGAGCCTCAACCTTCTTCTTTTCCTTCTTGGTAAGACCAAAGCCCTCGGTAAAGATGCTGTGGGGCTTGCCCATATGAGAGCAAAGAACTACCTTTGCGCCCTTATCCAAGAGGTACTTAATGGTAGGAAGCGCGCCAACAATTCTCTTATCAGAGGTGATAACGCCGTCCTTGAGGGGTACATTGAAGTCGCAACGGACAAGCACTCTCTTGCCGGCAACGTCAATATCTTCAACAGATTTCTTGTTGTAAGTCATGTGTTTATATCCACCTTTCAAATTTTTTACCACAAATTAGTATACCACAAACTTCCAAATATATCAAGTATTATTTGTTAAAAAATTATCTTTTTCTTCAAAAATCATTTCAAATCGGCTTTCAGCAAAAACTTATCGCTCTCTTCAAGCCCCAATTTTTCCACGTATGCGCCAAAGCGGGCAAGTCTTGATCTCATCGAGCCTACGGAATGAGCATCGCTTCCCATATAGAATTTATTTTTACATGCCTTGGCTATGCGGTAGGGTCTTAGTATGCGTTCAAGCTCATCCTCAGAATACATACCGATAGGAAAATTCAGCTCTATTCCAACACCCACCTTTGCGGACTTTTCAAAAAGACGGGTAAATTCCTCATCCGATACGCTGTCAATAACTCTTATGTGAGCGTCTCTTTCCGACTTGTCTATCAAAGGACAGGTAAGGTGCGCAATTCCAACCTTGTGAAAAGGAAGCTCCATATCAAGAACCGCATCAAGTCTATCGACGTATGCTCTTGCTCGCTCCTCAACGGACGCGCTTTTTTCTATAATGAAGTCCTTCATATGAAGATGTGTCGTCGGAACGATTATAAAATCAAATCTGTCATACTTCTCAGGCGAAAGTCCCAGTGTCATAAGCTTGTCAAGCTCAGTTTCACAGCCGAATAAAAATTCAACCTCTTCGTCAGTCGGAAGCGGCAGTGCAGTAGCAATATGCTCGTAATTCTGCGGAGCATACCATGATGCCGAGCCTGAGACACCGCCGTCCCAAAAAGGCACGCTGCTATCCCAGAAATGGTCGGTAAGACATATTCTTTTCAAGCCGTTCTCCTTGGCGTATCTGAGTATATTTTCCTTTGTTTGCTCCGCGTCGTTGCAACAGCTCGAAAGCGTTGAATGTATGTGATAATCGTGATCTGTAACGTATTTCATTTTGTTCCTACTTTCTCCTCATAGCGGCTATGCCGTCAGCGTTTGGAGTAACGTATGCCGTCCAATTTGTATGATATATAACGAGTCCGGGTTTTCCGCCCGCGGGCTTTTTTACGTTCTTCGCAAGCGTATAATCCACCGCTATATTCGCGCCATCCGCCTTGGAATAGTGCGCGGCGATCTCTGCCGCGGTCGTAAAATCCAGATCGGTCGGTTCTCTTCCCTCGGTAACGAGCAGAACGTGTGAGCCCGGGATGTTCTTTGCGTGAAACCAATAGTCCTGTTTTTCTGCGAGCTTGTGCGTTATATACTCGTTCTGGACGTTGTTCTTTCCGCAAAGCACCCTCATTCCGTCGGGTGTTTCAAACTGCATTATCACGGGCGCGTGAGCCTTATGCGACGAATAAGCCTTCATTTTTGACGCATACCCCGAACGGTAAAGCTCGTCGCGTATCTCGGAAAGGTCCGTCGGCGTTTCAGCGCGCGTCAGCGCCTCGAAAACAGAATAAACGTAATCAAGCTCTGCCTCGCCAAGCGCTATCTGCTTTGCAAGCTCTATCTTTGCTGTTTTCGCCTTGTTATATCTTTTATAATACCTCTGCGCGTTTGCGGCGGGCGTAAGCCTTGCGTCAAGCTCAACGCTCACGGTATCAAGACTTCCGTCCTCGCGCATACTCTCGTAATCCTCGAATACCGCGCGTGTCTCTCCTCTTGATAGCCGCCATATATTAGCCGTTATGAGGTCGCCCCATTTCTTATACTGCGCACCCCTTTCGCACTCGGCAAGCTCTCCCCTCTGAAGCTCCAGCTTTTTCTTTATTCTCGTCTCGGCGTTCGTAAGCAGCTTCAGAATATCCGAAGCTCTCTGCCGCACTCTTTGCTGGTTATCCCTCGTCTCAAAATAACCGTCAAGCAGCCTTCCCGCGCTGTCCATACGCCTTATCTCAAGTCCCGCGTATTGCGTAAGACTTATAAAAGAGTACTCAACGGGCGTCTCGCCGTCAAGAACGAGACAAGGCTCAAAGCTCTCGCGCTTTACCGCATCAACCACCGAGAAAAATTCCCTTTTGACGTCCTCAAAAAAGCAATACCTTATCGGCGTGTCCGTATGTCCCGTCGCTCTGTACGTTATCTCTCTCGCCACCACGGGTGATACCCCCGTAAACGCGGAAACAATCGCCTTGTCAAGCGGACGGTCGGTGGGCAATTCGGAATATATTTCTTCAAACTGCGTCTCACTTACCCCAAGCGTATCGTGCTTATCCTGAGACGGCGGCAAAACGTACGTCATTCCCGTCAAAAGCGGACGCAAGCTGTCAAGCGACAGATCGGACGTTCTCATCGCCGTTATTATTTTTTTGCTTCCGTCGCAAAAAAACAGATTGCTGTATTTTCCCATAAGCTCCGCGATAAGATAACGTCTGCACTCAAAGCCCATTTCGTCTCTCGTATCAAAGCCGAGGATCGCAACTCTGTCAAAGCCCGCCTGCGACACCTCAACGAGCTTCGCGCCTTGCAGATATTTACGCAAAAGCATACAAAGCATCGGAGGATTTTGAGGATTTTCCCTTTGCGTTTCGGTAAATCCAATTCTCGGATTATTTGAGCCCGCGTTAATACAAAGCCTCTTTCCGCCCTCGTAGCTGCGCATCTGAAGAACTATCTCGTCCCTCTCGGGCTGATAGACCTTCTCAATTCGCGCACCGAGCGCCGCGTTGCGTATCTCAGCCAGCGTACACGCAAGCATTCCCGCGTCAAAAGCCATAAAGCTCCTCCGTCAATCCTTTTTCACAAGATCCGCAACGCCGCCGAGAATATACTTCGGCTTATACGGGAAGAGGTTGATATCCTCCATAGCAGTGACTCCGCTGAGTACCAGCACCGTATCGATATTTGACTCGATACCCGCTATGATATCCGTATCCATTCTGTCACCGATAAACGCTATATCCTCACTGTGACATCCAAGCATCTTAAGTCCGTGTCGAAGCATAAGGGGATTGGGCTTTCCGACAAAATACGCCTTCTTTCCCGTAGCTATCTCGATAGGCGCGATAAGCGCTCCCGTCGCGGGCATGACGCCCTTTTCCGTAGGTCCTACGATATCGGGATTTGTTCCTATAAGCTTTGCTCCCTTGTTCACAAGCTCGATAGCCTTTTCTATCTTCTCGAAGCTATACGTTCTCGTCTCGCCTACAACGACGTAATCGGGATTGATATCGTTCATATATATCTTCTTATCGTAAAGAGCCTTAGCAAGCGCCGCCTCGCCTATAACGTACGCCGTACAGCCTGGCGCTTGGTTGTGAAGAAACTCCGCCGTTGCCATGGCGCTCGTATAAAAATGGTCGGGGGACACTGTAAGCCCCATTCTTTCAAGCTTCATACTAAGCTCGTGAGGCGTTCTCTCCGAGCTGTTGGTAAGAAAGATAAATTTCTTATCGTTATCTATCATCCAATTTATAAATTCAGCAACCCCGTCAAGTATTCTGTTGCCGTGATAGATAACTCCGTCCATGTCGCTTATAAAGCCAACCTTATTCAAAATCTCATGCATAACAATTCTCCTTTATCTAAACATAATTTTATCAACGTCGTCAAGCGAATCAAACACAAAGTCGGGCTTGTCGCAATCACTCGCCGCCTCAACGTCCTCGGGCTGTGTCTCGCCCGAAAGCACGAGAACTGCCGTAACGCCGAATTTCTTGCCGAGAGCTATATCCGTATAAAGTCGGTCGCCGAAGATACACATCTCCTCGTTTGAATATCCCGTTGCCTCGGATATCATCTCAACCGTTTCCTTATAGGGCTTACCGAAATACGTCGGGGCTTTGCCCGTGGATGCCGTTACGAATGCGGCTATTGCTCCGCTGTCGGGGATAAATCCCGTTTCCGTGGGGCAGTTGTAGTCGGGGTGAGTGGACAGATACTCAGCTCCCCCTCTTACAAATCGGCACGCGCTGTCAAGCTTTGCGTAGGTAAGCGAGGTATCGAAGCTGGTAATTACTATATCCGCCCTCTCCTCGTCACCGACAAGAAGGTTTATTCCTTTAGCTCTGTATTCCTCGACAAGCTCGTCCGTAGCTACGAGATATACGCTCTTTCCGTCCCTGTGCCTTTTGAGAAACTCGTAAGTAACGTCGCCCGAGGTCATTATCTCGCCGTCCTGAGGCTCAAAGCCAAGACGCTCAAGCTTTTTCCTGTAAAAAGGAGACGTGTGGGAGGCGTTGTTGGTAAAGAAAAGCACCTTTTTTCCGTTCTTTCTCAAATTCTTTATAAATCTGATAGCAAAATCAAAAGGCTTGCCGCCAAGATATATAGTTCCGTCCATATCGAAAACGAACAGCTTTTTTTCGTTCAGTATACCCGAATCGGGATTGGTAAAATTCATAAAATTCTCCTTGAAAATACTTTATTACAAAATATTATACCATAATATTGATTTTTTTGCAATAAGGTGGTATAATTAAATTCAGTTATGGGTGAATTTTTTCAGTTGGAGGAAATATGAAGACTGTAATCGGTATAGATATTGGCGGAAGCACTACTAAAATCGTGGGCTTTAAAAAGAGCGAGGGCGGCGCTATGCTTATCGAGCCTTTGTTCGTAAGAGCTACGGACGCCGTAACCTCAGTTTACGGAGCGTTCGGTAAATTTACGCTTGAAAACGGACTTTCCTTGTCCGACATAGACAAGGTCCTTATGACGGGTGCGGGCGCGTCCTTTATAGACAAGCCCATATATTCTCTCGAATGTAACAAGGTGTCGGAATTCAAAAGCGTAGGACTTGGCGGTCTTTATCTGTCGGGGCTTGACGAGGCGGTGGTCGTAAGCATGGGAACGGGTACAGCTCTCATTCACGCGAAGAAAAACGGAAATTCGACCGAGACTACCTATCTTGGCGGTACGGGTGTCGGCGGGGGAACTCTGCTCGGTCTTTCAAGAAGGCTTATCGGCGTTGATACGGTGGAGCATCTTGAAGCTCTTTGCGAGGACGGAAATCTCGACAACATCGACCTTCGTATAAAGGATATTTCAAAGGACCCCTCCTTCCAGATCGGCGGCGACATCACCGCGTCCAATTTCGGAAAGGTGTCGGATATCGCAAGTAAAAACGATATCGCTATGGGAATTGCGAATATGGTTGCGGAAACCATAGCTATGCTCGCTGTGTTCGCGGCAAGAAATTTCAAGGTAAAAACGGTCGTGCTTACGGGTAACCTTACGGCTCTGAAGCCTATTGCTAAGGTGTTTGAGGGACTTGAAGAATCGTTCGGCGTCAAATTCATTATTCCCGAAATGGCGCAGTTTGCCACAGTCATCGGCGCGGCTCTGTGCGATAACGAATAATGGACTTGCGTGTCAGTACATAAACGCTAAATTATACCGCGTTTTTCCGCTCTTCATTAAAATATTCAATAAAAAAATATTTTTTTCAAAAAACTCTTGCTTTTTTTTAACTAATATGGTATAATAGCAAATGTTCTATGAATTTCTTTAGAAAGTAGCATGCGTCAAAGCACGCATTGAGGAGGTGTCAATATGGCAAAGTGCAGTATTTGCGGAAAGGGAGTTGTCTTCGGTCAGGCCGTTTCACACTCACATCGCAAAACCAACAGAACTTGGAAGCCCAATATCCGCAAGGTAAAAGCAATTGTTGACGGTACACCCAAGACCGTTGCTGTTTGCTCCCGTTGCCTTCGTTCGGGCAAGGTAAACAGAGCGTAAGCTTAATTTATCACGAATAAAAAGCAGACGGCTTGTTCGCGGCAATAGCCACGGACTAAACGGTGTCTGCTTTTTTATTTTCTCTATCCTTAAGGAGGACAAAATGACAGTAGCGCTGGCAGACATCAGAATATCCAAGAAAATAGCGGCGGATCTTTTAAATTACGCCGACGCAGTGCTCACACTCCCGCCGCATCCGTCGCTTCCCCGCCCTGTAGCCTCACACCCCGATATGCTTTTGTGGAATTGCGGCAGTACGGTAATTACGTACGGGGATTATTTAACTGTCGCAAAAGATGTGTTTGAAACACTTGAAGGTATGGGATATAATATATTGACGGCTTCTCAAAATCCCGCCGACAAATACCCCCGCGACGTACTGCTTAACTGCGCCGTGATCGGACGGAATATAATATGTAACAAAAAATTCGCGGACAGTCTCGTTTTACAAACGGCAAAGCGCGAGGGACTTGAGTTGATACACTCAAATCAAGGCTACGCAAAATGCTCTACGCTCCCCGTAGCCGAAAATGCCCTTATAACGGCGGACGCCTCTATCTTCAACGCAGCTATCAATGCCAAAATTGACGCTCTTTCAATAACGCAAGGACACGTGCGCCTTGACGGCTACGACACGGGATTTATGGGTGGAGCAACGGGCGTTACTGACGACGCGGTCCTTTTTTGCGGAGATCTTTCCGCGCATCACGACGCTGAAGCAATAACGGATTTTTGCCTGAAATACAATAAGAAGCCCGTCAGCCTTTCGGACGAGCCTCTTTACGATTACGGAACGGTATTCTTTTTTGAAAGTAAATAACATCTATCGACAAAAAGAAGACGAGGAATTGCAAAAATTCCTCGTCCTCTTTTCAGTTATTTTTTTATTTGCTTATAAGCTGTCTTAGCTCCGTCATAAAGGTTTCAATGTCCTTAAACTCACGGTAAACGGACGCGAAGCGCACGTATGCGACCTCGTCTCTCCCCTTCAGCTTGTCCATAACCATCTCGCCTATCTCCTTGGTGGTTACGTCGTTGGACATAGAATTTTGAAGCTCCGTTTCTATCTCGGCAACTATCTCCTCGGCGTTAACGGGACGCTTCTGACAAGCCTTAAGCAGACCGCCAAGCAGCTTATTGCGGTCGAAAAGCTCCTTTGAGCCGTCCTTTTTTGTAACGAATATCTGCACCGTCTCCACTATTTCAAACGTAGTAAAACGCTTCTGACACACGGGACACTCGCGGCGTCTTTTTATACTGTTCCCTTCCTCAACGGGACGGGAGTCGATTACCTTACTGTCGGGATTTCCGCAAACGGGACATTTCATAGCTCTACCTCTTTAAATACTGTCTTATAGCGATTCCTCGCATAATTATTTTACCACAAATTCCGAAAAAAGTAAAGACGTTTCATAAATTTAGCACAAATGCTTTCCAATCTCTTGACGAATGTTCGCTATTTTCCTCGTAGGGCGGTGGCTTGCTGCCGCCGTTCGTATGAACATCTCACGGGGCGTCGAGGACGTCGCCCCCTACAAATCCAACAAAGAAAGAGCAAACTCGCAAGGTAGTTCCTTGTTTGTCTGCTCTTTTTGCCTTTTTGCGTAACTCCGTCTGTAAGCCGGGTTCTGTCGTGAACGGTCATCAATCTTCGCTTACCGTCACCGATAAGCTTCGGGGTTGCCCCCGTGCCACCTGCGGATATACGTCGGGCAAACGATCCGACTGCGGGGTTGCTTCGGATAGGGTTTACAGCGCTTCCGCGTTACCGTGGCAGCGGGTGAGCTCTTACCTCGCCTTTCCACCCTTACCTCTTTCGAGGCGGTTTATCTCTGTTGCACTTTCCCTGGAGTCGCCTCCGGCTGACGTTATCAGTTATCCTGCCCTATGAAGCCCGGACTTTCCTCACGGTAATACCTTTCGGCACAATACCGCGCGACCGTTTAACGAAGTTACGAAAAGATTATATCACAAAACCGCTATTTTGTCAATAAAAGATACGCAATACTTTTCAAGCGCGGGAAAATCCATAGCCGCTACGTAATACTTTTCCATTTCCGCGTGCGCCTTTCCCGCCGACGCGAGCGATTCCTCGGCAAGTCGGCAAAGTCGG
>JAZOON010000156.1:0-9822 GCA_045655045.1 Eubacteriales bacterium
CCGTTGTATCCGTGTCTGCGTATTCTGCTCATTACTCCTTGCCAATCAACCTTGCCGTCAAACGGGAGCAAATGAAGATCATCTCTCCACGTTACGCAAGACAGATCAAGGCAACCGTTATTATCATTAAAATGTGTGCCGAAAAGCTTATCGCCGTATAACGCCATCATATCCTTGCCGAGATTATAGCATTGCTCATGTCCCGTATCCCAGCAAAATCCGACACACGGAGCATCTCCGTATTTTTGCATCAATGCGCTCAGATACTCTTCTCCCTCTACGTTCTCAAAAGCAATACGTATATTCTTTTTGTTCGCATGCTCGATTATCCTGCCGTAAAGCTCCAATCCGATATCGGTAGGCTCGTGCTCGTTAAATCCGATGAACGGATGCACTATCATCAACGGAACGTCAACTGCCTTGCAATCATCAATGCATTTCTTTAAAAGCTCTACGTACTCCTTACCCAATTCACTGCCGTACCATATATGGTTGACTTTACTGAATGGCGAGTGAATGGACTGGTATATTAACCCCTTCTTCGACGCAATATCCGCCCATTTACCAATGGGAAAATCAGCTTGCCATTCTGTGAAAAAGGCGTCAAATCCCGCATCGGCTATGAAGGATATATTTTCTTCTACGCTACAATTTTTATACGCCTCGGCGTTAACTCCAAGCTTATATTCCATAACAGACCTCTGAAAATAATCACATATAAGAAATTATATCATAGGATTTGCATTTTGTCAAGATTAACGTAATAAAACAATCGCCGCGTTTTTATTTTTCCACGTAAACCGTCTTTTTTATAAAGGTATCGTAGGGAAATTTATTTTTTCTTGCCAACCCATATAAGCCGTCAAGTCTCAGAGACAGCGTTTTTTGAGGGCTGTCGGGGGCGTCGGCGGGCTTAGTCACAACGGTTATTTTCCGAGTCTTTTTACCTGATGATATAAGCTCGCGTCCTTTTGAATTAACAGCAAGGAGTGTGGTATATTGCGGTAACAAGCAAACGTCCGTCTCCTTCGTACCCGTCATACAAAACAATATTGCTCTGCGAAGCTTTGCGTCTGTATAACGTTTTGTTCTTATTTTTTGAAACATCTCCTCATAGCTCGTGCTTTCCTTAGCCGCGTCGATTATTCTGTTGACTATTCCGCCACCCGCGTCGCAAGCGTCGTAAAGGTCATCTGCGTCCGCTAAACGGAAGAACGCAAGGACCGCGCTGTCAAGCTCGGACATTTCGGTAAGTGTACCGTCGCTTCTTCCCCTTTCAATTATTTCGTTCATAGCCAAGGGAACGTATTCCGCTATGCCTTCTCCGCTAAATATCTTCTCTCTGAGTGCCGTTGCGGACTGGTATTTTTCCGCCGTTATTTCCGCGCAGTTATATCCTGCGCCTGTTCTCCTGACGGTCAAAGCCTTAAGGTGAGAATTAAGACGCTTTATGGCTCTTATATACGCCACTCCCAACAAGTCGTTAGAGGAAAATCCTGTGAGTCCGTTTTCTTCAAGTATATTTACGAACGAAAGCGCCGCCCCCTCGCCCGACGACGTCCTGCTAAAATACGTGTCCCTGAAGCTCTGGCTCTCGCAAAGCTCTGCCGCTCGGTAAAGCAGCTCTATATCCCCACATTCCGAGCCAAATAAAAGCGTGTCGCAAAGCTCGTCGGCTATACTTACGGCAGCCATAGCAAAGTAATCCGCGCTTGCCGAGCACCACGGGAACGGCAATTCAAAAACCGCATCCGCGCCGCATTTGATCGCCGCCTCGGCTCTGCTGTATTTATCCGTTACAGCAAGGTCTCCTCGCTGAGTGGAATTTCCGCTCATAATGCACACTATTTTTTCAGCTCCGAGTCTTCTCGCTTCTCTTATAAGGTGCTCGTGTCCGTTATGTAAGGGATTAAATTCGCATACAATACCGAAAACTGACATTTTTTACTCCTTTTTTATTAAAAAATTGCTGTTATCTATTGAAAAAATAAAATTACTGTAGTATAATATTTAGTGATAAAATTTTGTTTTACCTACGGAGGGGATTTTTTATGAATATTTTGGTTGTAAACGCGGGTTCAAGCTCACTCAAGTATCAGCTTATAGATACCGATACTAACGTGGTTGCCGCAAAGGGTATATGCGAGAGAATCGGTATGGACGGCTCTTGCATCGAGCATAAGCAGCTTATAAAAGGGCTGAAAACGTCTTACGCATCTCCAATGAAGGACCATGCAGATGCTATGAAGCTTGTTATAAAATATCTCGTTGACGGTGAATTCGGCTGCATTTCGAGCATGGATGAAATTCAGGCTATCGGACACCGCGTGGTTCACGGCGGCTCATATTTCTCGGGCTCGATCCTTATGACCGAGGACGTGCTTTCTAAGCTGGAGCTTTGCCGCGAGTTCGCTCCTCTTCACACCGTGGCGCACCTTATGGGTATAAAGGGCTGTCTTGAAACCATGCCCGGCAAGCCTCAGGTTCTCGTATTCGACACGGCTTTCCATCAGACTATGAAGCCCGAGGCATATATCTACGCTCTTCCCTACGAGTATTATGAGAAGTACGGCGTTCGCCGATTCGGCGCACACGGAACGTCTCACAGATACGTAAGCGGTGAGATGGCAAAGCTTCTCGATAAGCCTGCAGAGGACACTAAGATAGTTACCTGTCACATAGGAAACGGCTCCTCGATAACCGCGGTAAAGGGCGGCGAGGTCGTTGATACTTCTATGGGCTTCACTCCTCTTGCGGGAGTTGAAATGGGAACTCGCTGCGGCGATATCGACCCTGCTATCGTCCCCTACATAATGGACAAGGAAGGACTTAGCGGCGACGAGATCAACGCCGTGATGAACAAGAAATCAGGCTTCCTTGGAATAACGAGCGGTTATTCGTCAGATTCCCGTGATATTGAGGACGCTATCAAGGCAGGTCCTACCGACCCGAACTACGAAAGAGCTTTGCTGGCTGTAAATATCCTCAAGCACCAGATAAAGAAGTACATCGGTTCTTACGCGGCTGTAATGAACGGACTTGACGCGGTTGTATTCACCGCGGGAATAGGCGAGAACAGCCCTATGCTCCGTAAGCTCATTCTTGAGGATATGGAATTTATGGGAATCGAGCTTGACGCTGAAGCGAACGAGCTTGCGTTCCGCCGTTCGGACGCTACAAAGATATCTGCGGAAAACTCCAAGGTTACCGTATACGTTATCCCCACCAACGAAGAGCTGGTCATCGCTAAGGATACCGCCGCTATCGTTTCCGAGCTTTAATTTTCAATATTCAAACAGGATGCAGGAAGCTGCATCCTGTTTTTTGTATTTTATATGTTAACTACGTTTATAGGGGCTCCGTCGCAAAAAGCCTTCATATTTTCCGCGACCTTTTTTATCAGGCGTGTTCTTGCTTCTATCGATGCCCACGCGATATGCGGCGTTATGATACAATTCTCAATCCCCCACAGCGGGCAATCCGCAGCCATCGGCTCAAAGGTCATAACGTCAAGCGCAGCTCCTGCTATACGTCCACTCTTGAGCGCGCTCGCAAGCGCCTCTTCGTCTATAACGCCGCCGCGCGACGTATTTATAAGAAACGCCGTAGGCTTCATAAGAGCCAACGTCTGCTCGTTCACGATACGGGCAGTCTGCTCGGTGAGCGGACAGTGGAACGTTAAAAAGTCGCTTTGTGAAAAGACCTCTTTTTCCGTCACGTTCGTTATTCCGTCTATGTTTTTCGGTGTGCGGCTGTAGGCTATTACGTTCATACCGAAAGCCATAGCAACACTCGCCACGGAAAGACCGATAGTACCGAGCCCGTATATTCCAAGTGTCTTTCCCTTTATCTCACTTATAGGAAAATCAAAATAAGAAAACTGCTTTGCTCTCTTCCAATCTCCACGCGCTACGGAAGCCACGTATTTCGAAGTACTTGATGCAAGCTCAAGAATAAAGGACCACGTCACTTGCGTGACCGAATCGGTCGAATATCCGGGGACGTTGCATACGACTATTCCCTTTTCCTTAGCATACTCCGTATCTATATTGTTATATCCCGTAGCAAAAACGCCTATAAATTTAAGCCTTGTAGCATCTATTATTTCTTTATCAATGACCGCTTTGTTACAGATGACCGCATCAGCCCCCTGTAACGCGCGTATTATCTCGCTCTTGGATATTATATCAAAGTACTCTACCTCGCCAAACGCCTCAAGTGGGGACGTATCAACGTCTCCCTTTGTAACGGTACATCTGTCAAGTATCACTGTCTTCATTTTTTGACCTCTCCCCTTTTATTTGTTTTTTTATGCGCCTTATGTCACCCAACATTTTAAATGCATCGCCGAGCGGTCTTACAGACGATTCTCTGTGATTGATAACCTTTACGGGCATTTCGGTTATTCCGATTTTATGTATTCCCGCCCTGAGTATGACCTCAAAATCAAAGGCAAAGCCGTCAACCGTGCATTCGGAAAAGATTTTCTTTGCGGCGTTTTTTCTGAAGGCTTTAAAGCCGCACTGCGAATCCGAAAGCTTAAATCCGCCCGCAAAACAGAGGACCTTTATATACGCCTTGGACATAAGCTTACGCTTCAGGGTATATCCCTCGTATCCGTTAACGTCAAGATTTCTCGAGCCTATAAGCATATCTGCCTCGGGTATCTTTTCAAGCCTTTCGACCGCGTTTTTGATAACGTCCGTTCCGTAAGCCAAATCAGCGTCGGTAAATATACAAATATCTCCGTCCGCCGCCAGCATTCCGCTTCGCACGGCACAGCCCTTACCTCTGTTATTGTCATATCTCACGACACATACGTCGGGCAATTCAAGTCTGCTTACCGCTTCGGCGCACCCGTCCGACGAGCCGTCGTCGCAAAATATTATCTGATAATCCTCAAAATTTTCTTCCATATACGACGAAAGCCTTTTTGCTGTTTCCTCTATTATCTTGCTTTCGTTATACATTGGTATTACTACCGTTACCCTCATATATACGTCCTTTTCCTTAAGGTCTTTTTCTGAATACGGATATTACGATATCAACGTCCGTACAGAGCTCGCAAAGTCCGTTCAGCTTTTCTACGTCGGCTGCCGACGTTCTCCAATAATACGGTGTCATCGCGAACAAATTTTTTATTTCTTCCTCGCTCTTAAGACAAATCTTATAAGACACGCAGATCTCGTCTATTTTATCCATTCCCACGGGCATATCGGCGCGACCGTCGTTTTTGCGCGCTTCGTCGTATATAGCTTGCTTCAGCCCAAGCAAGTGGTTTTCACCCGCCCAAGCGACGATCAAAACGCCGTTATCCGTCAATACTCTTTTATATTCCTCTTCCGCGCACGGAGCAAAAACGTTAGTCAGAACATCGACCGACCGATCCGCCACAGGCAGATCAAAAACGCTTGCCGTCGCAAACAGAAACTTGTCCGCACCCTTTTTTGAAAGTCTTTTTGACGCCGCGTCTACTGCAAACTTTGAAAGGTCAACGCCTATCACCGAAAAGCCTTCGTCAGACAAAAAGGCGGAATAATACCCCTCTCCACACCCCGCATCAAGCAAGACGCCATCGGGTTTACCGTGCTTTTCGCACATCTTTGCAAGAGCCTTAGCGACGGGTTCATAATAGTCCTTGTTAAGGAAAGAACTCCTTGCTCTCACCGCCTGCTTTGAGTCTCCGCCGCCGCTCTGCGTCGGAGAGCATAAATTCACGTATCCGCTTGAAGCGAAATCGTAGCAGTGCCTTCTCTGCCCTTCGCACACAAGACTGCCCCTGTCGCTTATTGCGGTCATTTTCGCTTGGCAAACGGGACATTTCAGTATGCCCTCAATTTTTTTATCGGTCAAAATTCTCATGTTTCTCCATCGTCCGTTGTATCGTATTCTGCGTCAAAAACGTCGGGAACAGGCGCTTTGTCAAGCTCAAACCAGAAGGTAGCTCCCTCTCCGACCGCGCTTTCAACGCCAAATCTCGCGTCGTGCGCTTCGAGTATTCCCTTAACTATAGAAAGTCCCAAGCCCGTTCCTATCGTTGCGCGCTTGTGTACCTTATCCACGCGGTAATATCTTTCCCAGATATTTGCCATATCCTCGGGAGCAATACCGTCTCCCGTGTCTTTTACGGATATCCTTACCGCCCTGTCGGTAAGCATCTGCCTTACCTCGACGTATTTATCCTCACCCGTATAATTTATAGCGTTGTTTATAAGGTTATATATGACCTGAAGTATCATTCCTCTGTCAGCTATAACCGTCGCATCCCCGTCTATCTCTACCGTTATACGGTATCCGTCCTGCATAGTGAGCTTTTCATAACGCTTCATGGTATCGTTCAGTGTCTCCGTAATGCTGAATTCCTCAAGCTGCGGCTTACGTGTTCCCGACTGTATCTTGGACAGATCAAGCATATCGTTTACAAGCTCGGAAAGTCTTGCCGTCTCATCGATTATCACCTGAACGTTCTCAGGCGTATTCTCTTCGGGTATATCTCTCATAACCTCACTGTATCCCTTTATCATCGTAAGGGGAGTGCGCAGATCGTGAGAAATGTTTGAAATAAGCTCCTTTTGCAGGTTATCGGTCTTTGCAAGCTCCCTTGACGCATAGTTAAGCGTATCGGCAAGCTCGTTTATCTCTCTGTAGCCCTCACCGTCAAAATTCGCGTCGTAATTTCCCGTTGCAAGCTTCTTTGCAGCCTCGTTCATCTTAACTATAGGCTTCGTTATAAATTTTGACATCAGCCACGCCAGAGCAAGCGCAAATATCGCGGTAATTATGCCTATCAGCACGAACTGATATTTAAGTATCAGCGCCGTGGTCTGAAACGACGCAAGATTGACATGCTGAACTATCATATACTCACTACCGCTCACCTGCTGTATGCGAACGTACAGCGCGCCCATAGTATCGTTGTATTTACTGACCTCGGGATAGCCGTCGCCCTTGCCGAAATTATCCTTGATGACCTTTATATCCGATCCTCCGACAAAGCCGTCGGACGGCAGCGTTGCCATATAAATACCGCCGTTCTTTTTCGTGTAAGAATACAGCGTTTCCATTTTATGGTTTATAAACGGCAGTATAACTCCTTGCGCTCCGTCGTCACGTATCACCCACTCAGCCTTTTCACCGCTTACGTCAAGCACCCATATGTCAAGCGCGTAATTATCCGCGTAGTACGCTGCTTTTATTTTTGCTTCCGCTACGTCGTCGAGAGCGTCGGCTATCGCGTTGGCGGAATCCTCAAGCTCGTGAAATTTTGCGTTCTGATAAAACAGATTTACCATTCTTATTTGAACTATCCATATACTGACGAGCGTACAGACAATAAAAATCATCAATATGGCAAACATTTTCCACTTGATGCCTATTCTGTTTTTCTCTTTGGTAAGACGTTCGGATGAACTCACTTTCAATCTCCTTGGACTATCCCTCAAATCTGTAGCCTACGCCCCTGAGTGTCACTATAAGTCTTGAATATCTGCAAAGACTTTTCCTCAACAGCTTTATATGCGTGTCAAGCGTTCTTACGTCTCCGTAAAAATCATATCCCCACACGTCGCTTATAAGTCTTTCTCTGGTAAGCGCTATATTTTTGTTCTCAAGCATATAGAAAAACAGATCGTATTCCTTGGGCGACATCTCTATTCGCTCGCCGTCGATATATACGATACGCGCGGTAACGTCCGCAACAAGTCCGCCGCCGTCGAGCGTTATGACGTGGTTTTCCTTTTTTACGCTGTTTCCGTCGCGGCTTTGGGTGCGCTTCATAATAGCCTCTATTCTCAACATAAGCTCCTTGGGAGAAAACGGCTTGACTACGTAATCGTCTATACCAAGCTCGAAGCCGTTTATCTTATCGTACTCCTCTCCTCTTGCGGAAAGCATGATTATCGGAACAGCCGAAACCTTTCTTATTTCGCGGCAAGCGGAAAAGCCGTCAAGCTCGGGCATCATTATATCCATTATAACGATATCAAAATCCGAGCCTCTTACAAGATGCACAGCCTCCATACCGTCAGCCGCCTCGGTAACGGTATGCCCCTCGAACTCCGCGTATTTTTTTATTATCGAACGAATCCTTACCTCATCGTCCACAACAAGTATATGATACATTTTTCCTCTCCTCAGTCTTTGGAGTCGTTTTCATAAGCGGTGACGTCAAGCGTCTCCTCGTAAACATAAGAGCGTCCAAAAACGTCTTTTTCTTCTCTGCGAACAGTGACTGTAACCGTAACGTCATTATCCGTGCTGACTGCAAGCTGCTTCAATGCCAGATTATAGTCAACCATCGATTTTATCTCAGTGTCTCCAATTTTTACTATACGATCCATATTGACAAAGTTTGTTTTTCCCTTATCCGTAACGAAAACTCCCGTTTCGCCCGTGCTCTTATTCGTACCGTACTGCACGGTCACGCCAAGCGTCGCTCTTCCCTTTATATAACCGTACTCCAATATATCCTCTATATCCTTAAATACGATATTTGCGGGAATGGCAAAGCCAAGTCCTTCTATACCCGTGCTTGACTGCTTTGCGTTAACTATACCTATAAGCTCGCCCGCCGTATTGAAAAGTCCGCCGCCCGAGTTTCCGGGGTTTATCGCGGCGTTTGTCTGAAGCAGCGTCATAACGTTGTCTCCGACGGTTATCTCTCTGTCAAGAGCGCTTATTATTCCGTCTGTTACCGTGCCTCCAAGCTGTCCTAAAGGATTACCTATCGCCACGACCTGCTCTCCGACAACGAGCTTATCGCTATCCGCAAATACCGCCACGTCAAGCTTTATCTCACTGCTGACGGGAATACGGATAACGGCAATATCCTCTGCCGCGTCTCCCGCAAGATACTCCGCGGAATAATCGGTGGGCGCATTGTCTCCGTCCTTTACTCTGACCTTTATATTGTCTGCGCCCTCTATGACGTGGTAATTCGTAACGATATATCCGTACTCATCGTCCTGAGAAAAGATAACTCCGCTACCCGCGCCGCTTGTGATATACTGTCCGTAGATAGCGTTGGTCTGCACCTGCTGCGTGGTTATCTCAACGACGCTATCCCCAACGAGAGCCGCCACCTGAGCTACCGAGAGGTCCTCAACGCCCGTGCTTCCCTTTATTTCCTCAACGTTTATCTGTCGGTCGCTTCGGATAATGTTTATCGTATCCTTGCCGCCGTCCTCGGTTATCTCAAGAATATTTCTACCGCCCGCAACAGCGCCCGCGATCGCTCCGACCGTCGTTGATATCAGCACGCATACAGCGCACAGTATCACAACCGTTGCTATACCAAAGCTCTTTTTTTCTTTTTTCTCTTTCTTACCGTCTGAGTACGCCTCGCCGAAGCTGTCGTTATTTTCTCCGTAAACAGTATAATTCGGAACGTAATACGGCGGCTCGTAATTTGCGGAATAAGTGCCCCCCGTGGAATTTACGCCAGAGCCTTTCTTTTCTTCGCTATCGTCCTGCCCTTCTTTCTCAGTATTTTTTTCTTCTTTTGAAGAAGCTTCCTTTTCTTCTTCAAAGAGCTTTTTATCCTTTTCTTCGCCTTCTTTGATATCTTTATCATTTTGAGTATCATTTTTCATTTCTCCTTCGTTATCGGGAATATTATTTTTGAACTCATTATTATCCATAAAAACGCCTCCTGAAAAAACGTATATTTCCACTACATACATTATAAATTAACATTGTGACAGTTTTTTGAAGAATTTTGTAATACTTATTGAATTAAAATAAAATTATCATACATTATTATAAAATTTGCTTTTTTTTCTTGTTTTTACACCCTTGATATGATAAAATATATACGTAATTATA